>JAAYNW010000036.1 GCA_012520655.1 Clostridiales bacterium
GCCGTAATATGTGAGAAAAGAAAATCCAGAAACGGCATATGCAGCTTCTGAATTGTCATTAATATGTTAATCTCCATGAACATTCCTTTTATAAATAATTTTATTTATGATAAGGTTCACCGCTTATGATACGGTAGCTTCTGTATATCTGCTCTGCCAATATAACGCGCATAAGCTGGTGCGGAAAAGTCATATCCGAAAAACTGATTTTCTCATCCGCACGGTCGGATATCTTTTTGTGCAATCCAAGAGAACCTCCAATAACAAACTGTATATGGCTCTTTCCATAGACAGCAAGTTTATTCAGCTTACCGGCAAAATCTTCCGAATCCAATTTATTACCTTGAATCTCCAACGCTATTACATGTGCGTCAGCTTTTATGTACTTCATAATCCGGTCAGCTTCTTTTTCTTTAATTATCTCTTCCATAGATGCGCTCGCTTTATCCGGAGTCTTCTCATCCTCCACTTCCGTCACCTCAAATCGACAATACTTGCTCAAACGTTTGGCATATTCCGAGACAGCGTCCCGATAATACTTTTCTTTTATTTTGCCCACTGCTATGATTGTTATTTTCATATGCCTTCAGCATCCTATTCGAAAATGTGCGGATAATAATCGTCCGTAAAAGAATCCAGAAATCCTTCATCCAAATTTAAAAACTGATGGGAAATCTGTTTCTTCATCTTTTCTACGCGTTTAAAATACCGGCTTTCTTCGCTTTCGTCCTCCGCATCTTCAAAGAGTCCCTCATCCACTGTTTCCGCCGTCAGATTCTCCTCACACCACTTCGTTATTTCGCTGGTCAGATTGTTTTCCGACTCCGCTTTCTGGGCCAATATCTTCGATGATTTCATGGAGACACTCCCCATAACAACAAATAAAACGAATAATACTCCCATAACGCTGCATATCATATATCTATTCATTATATTAACGGCAAGCGGAATTATTCCTGTAAAAATCAATATGATTACTATCAGCCCGATGCTTCCTATAATAAGAAGCAAATATGCGGAGGCACGATTTTCTTCCGCTCTCTTGGCACTGGTTTGATAAACTCCTTTTCCCGGAGCTGTCATGGAAAGCCTCTCCGTACTATCTTTCCCGGAAAGTACTTCGTCTTCTGTTTTTACTTTTTCCTTTTCTTCCTTTAAAAATACATCCACTGCAAGCGCTGCTTTTCGTCTCTCTTCACCGCTTACAAATAATTCATATACCTCATCCTTTATATCATGAGATACATGTGCTGAATGTATCCCATTAAAATGAAGGAATTCTTTTAATCTCTCCATCTGTTCCTGTTCGCCGAACATAAGAGGCTCATCCCGTGTCTCTGTCAAAGACTCCTCTAGTTCCTCACCACAGTCGGCACATACCGTTACACCTTCTCTATATTCGTTTTTACATTTCGGACACCAAGGCATCTTTACCCCTCCTGTATATTCTTTACTTGCCAGGTTATTGCTTCGCTGCGGATATCAATCCGTTCACTCCTTGATTCACATTCTCCTTTTCGGCCATCCATTGATAATTATCTTCATTTGTCAGTTCAACTATTACCGGATATTGGCCTTTCTTATCTTTTTTACCAAAAGGCTGCCAGACTCCATTTTTAGCCGTACCACTCCATTCTTTGGAATTACCGTCTTTATAATAATTGGTGATATATATTTCTCCGTCGTAAAGTCCGTTTTTAAATTTACCGATAAAATTTCGGTTATAGCCTACATTCACTTCCATATTTTCTTCGATGAAGTCGTAATGCTCCGCACCATCGCCATAAGGTAAATCATTGCTCCAATTCCCCGAATAACTATGCTGCAGGTATAGGCTGTCCTCGGCCTTCGCATTCTGGTCATATACAAAATAATTTATCCACATTCCACTTCCGCTTCTGACACCATTTTTCCACTCACCATAATAATACTGATTATCAGCATACATTGCAAGTCCTTTACCATTCGGCCGATTATTTTCATCCGTATCTCCAAAATAATAATATTTAACGGTACCGGAAAGCTTCTGTGAGGCCGCCCTATATCTTGGTAAATAAGCCAGATCTTCCACGGCTTCCATATTCCCGGCTTCCCAATACCCTTTCATTTCGGACATCTGTCTGGACATATCTATCTCTACAGCTGACAAATCTTCAGAATCCTCTTTCTGCCATTTAGCTGTCGTTCTCCGGTTCTCTCCGCTCACAGCCCTCTCTTCTTGTATACTTTCTTTTTGCACATTCCCGTCTTGTTCAACTACAACCGCCGGTTCCTCTTCTGTCTCTTGTTCACTGTTCTTCACACTATCCGGCTGCGTTTTTTTTGATTCGGAATTATCCGTATTCTGTACATCTTGTTTCTGAGTGCTGTTTGCATATTCCATAATATCTGTCTGAAGCTTACTGCTCGTATCCTGTGTTTCCCTCCGGTTTATTTCATGTACGAGGAAACTGATGCCTCAGATGATCACTATAAGAACAACCGCAATTCCTATCGTTGTTAATTTCGCTTTACTATTTCTATCTTTCACATTATACCTCTCTTATTCATCTATGTAATCAAAACATGTTCTGTTGCAAGTAACACTTCCTACATAAGAAGCCGCTTTAACATGCGCGGGATGCTTCTGATAAGCATTCAAGGCAGCTTCCGACTCAAAAGCGGAAATGAGCGCTATGTCTCTGTTGCTTGAAGGCAGTTCATTTATTTTTACTTCCAAAGACAGGATTCCTGCTACTTCTGATTTCACAGCTTCTAATTGCCTCTTAACGGTTAAAGCTGCCTCTTTTCTTTCACTTTCAGATAATTCTTCCTTCAGATTCCAAAACACGAGATGATGTATCATTTTACAACTCTGCCTCCGTCTACTTTTGATTTTTATTTCATAATACTACATATGCAATTATACCACAGTAATAATGAATTAAAAGGTATAAATTTTATTAATAAAATATTAAGTTTATGTTTTATTCTGTTACAAAAAAATGGAGACTACCCGAACCGGATTCAGGCAATCTCCACTTTCACTTTATGTTCTATTTTTTATTTCTTAAATATTCATCAATGCCCTTTGCTGCTGCTTTGCCGGCACCCATGGCAAGGATGACGGTGGCCGCACCGGTTACGGCATCTCCACCTGCATATACACCCTCTTTTGTCGTCTTACCGGTCTCTTCATCCGCTACGATACATTTCCATTTATTCGTTTCCAAGCCCTCCGTTGTAGATGAAATCAACGGGTTAGGAGAAGTTCCGAGGGACATGATGACCGTATCCACATCGATAACAAATTCAGAATCCGGTTTTACGACCGGTCTTCTTCTTCCTGATTCATCGGGCTCCCCAAGTTCCATTTTCACGCATCTGATACCTTTTACCCAGCCGTTTTCGTCAGTAAGAATCTCCACCGGATTGGTCAGAAGGTCAAAAATAATCCCTTCTTCTTTCGCATGGTGCACTTCCTCCACTCTGGCCGGAAGCTCCTCTTCACTTCTTCTGTACACGATATGTACTTCCGCTCCCAATCTGAGTGCCGTTCTCGCTGCATCCATAGCCACGTTGCCGCCGCCGACTACCGCTACTTTCTGGCCTCTCATAATAGGCGTGGTGGAATCCTCCTGAAATGCTTTCATCAGATTGCTTCTTGTCAAGTATTCATTAGCGGAAAATACCCCATTCGCCTGTTCGCCCGGAATACCCATGAATTTGGGAAGACCTGCGCCGGAACCGATAAATACGGCATCGAAACCTTCTTCATCCATAAGATCATCAATCGTAACTGCTTTTCCTACCACTACATTCGTCTCTATCTTCACACCGAGGGATTTTACGTTTTCTATTTCCTTTGCAACAACTTTTTCTTTAGGCAGACGGAATTCGGGAATACCATATACAAGTACGCCTCCCGCTTCATGAAGCGCCTCAAAGATAGTTACATCATAACCCAGTTTAGCCAAATCTCCCGCACAAGTGAGACCTGCCGGTCCGGAACCGATAACTGCTACTTTTTTGCCGTTTTTTTCTTTTGCTCCTTCAGGTTTGATTCCTTGTTCGGCTGCCCAGTCAGCAACAAAACGTTCCAGTTTACCGATAGATATGGGTTCTCCCTTGATTCCTCGTATGCATACGCCTTCACACTGGCTTTCCTGCGGACATACACGACCGCATACAGCCGGCAGTGCCGACGACTCACTGATAATGTGATATGCCGCTTCCACATCTCCGTCCTTTACTTTCTCTATAAAAGCGGGAATATTAATCGATACGGGACAGCCTTTGATACATCTTGCATTCTTACAGTTAATACACCTTTCTGCCTCTGCTCTCGCTTCTTCCTCATTATATCCAAAGCACACTTCTTCAAAATTAGTCGCGCGCACTTTTGCATCCTGCTCGCGGACAGGAACTTTCTTCAATACGTCCATAATATCCTCCGATCCATTTTTCTATTCGCAATCCTAATATGTGGCTTCTACCAAATGCTACTCGCAGTTGCCGCATCCGCCGTGATGTGTATCGCCTTCCTGCTCTTTTAACATGGCTCTGCCTTCTATTGTCCGATACAGCTGCTGACGCTTCATTGCCTGATCGAAATCTACCTTGTGTCCATCGAATTCAGGTCCGTCCACACAGGCAAATTTCACTTCTCCGCCAACTGTCACACGGCAGGCACCGCACATTCCTGTACCGTCTACCATAATAGGATTCAAGCTTACAACCGTAGGAATGCCCAGTTCTTCCGTCATCTTGCATACGAACTTCATCATAATCATAGGTCCGATCGCTATACATACGTCGTAATGTTTTCCTTCTTCCACAAGATCTTTAATCGTCTGCGTAACCATACCGCTTCTTCCGTAAGATCCATCATCCGTTGTTATATAAAGATTTCCCGCTACTTCTTTCATTTCTTTTTCCAGAATGAGTAAGTCTTTTGTCTTTGCACCTACGATTACATCTGCACTCACTCCGCGTTTATGTAGCCATTTTACCTGCGGATAAACCGGAGCTGTACCTACACCTCCCGCAACGAACAATATACTTTTCTTTTTCAGTTCCTCTATCGGCTCGTCGATAAGCTCGGATGCACATCCGAGAGGTCCTACAAAATCATGAAGACTATCTCCTGCTTTCAACTCGCCCATTTTCTTAGTGCCTGCTCCCACAGTCTGGAAAACAATAGTGACTGTCCCCTTCTCTCTGTTGTAATCACAAATCGTAAGCGGAATTCTCTCCCCTTCTTCATCCATTCTGACAATAACAAATTGTCCCGGCTGGCATCTTTTTGCAATACGTCTCGCCTCTACTTCCATGAGATAAATATTGGTCGTCAGCTCCCTTGCTTCTAAAATCTTGTACATCTTATCCCTCCTGTATAGCACTTTACTATGTGAAAGCTATCTTAGTTTATGATACTGGAAAAACTCTCAACGTGCAACTTTTTTTATTCCAAAGGTATTAGTATAATTTTTCCATCGTTATCGTACGTTATTCGACAGACACTTCCGTCCTGTATGTTCACTCCGTAAATCCGATCCGTTCTCGTCTGAATTCCCGTCGCGTCTTCATAATATTCATAAAAAACATAATAATCTTCTCCTTCAATCCTCGTTACGGCGCTGTACTTATAAATATTATGTCCGCTCATACCACGCAGACTTCCCTGTTCATCCAGAAGAACATCTTCTCTCATCAGAGCATGCACCACATTCATAATCGCCATATCCGTAGAAATCTCCGTATTCAACGTAAGCTTATAGGAGCGTATGGTAATATCGCTCGCCACTCCTTCCGGACTTACCGCAATAAATTTATATACGGATTTGCCTAACGGCATCGGAATCGGTGCCGTATACAAAATACTGTCCGTCGTAGGATCCGTACTGTCTGTCGTATAGTAAATACTACAATTCTCTGCGGCACTCACCTCAATCAAATATGGCTCATAATAATCTCCGCTGTAAACCGAAACTTCCGGAGCCGCAGGCTCCACCAGGTCAATTCTGTAAGTATGGCTCACTACATCGCTCTTGATTCCGTAATCATTGATAAAATATGCTTTTACCGTATAGCTTCCCGTCTCAAGAAATATCGGTGCAGTATATACATCGCTATTCTCGTCCGGCTCACTTCCGTCAAGAGTATAGTAAATTTTCCCTGAAGTGTTCGCGCTTAACTTTAAAGGAATCACTTCTTCGTAATTTCCTTCCACATAGCTGAACTGCGGTGGTTTTGCAATATACTTCTGGAATGTGTTAACAATATTTTCATCTGAGCAGGAAAGCAGTAGCGAGTTAATTGCCTGATAATTTTTCTGCGTTTTATATATGGAGATGATTTTATCATAGGCACTTTCCAAATCCACCTCTTTGTATTGTTCTTCAAACTCAATAATCTGCTGCAATGTATACACTGCAAAATCATATTTTTCCTGTATATAATAATAATCTGCCATTAAAAACATGACTTCCGCATTATCCGCTTCCAAATCATGTATCTTTTCCAGATATCCAATCGCCTGCGTATATTTCCCCTGTGACGCACATTCCTTCGCTTTTGCCAGCTGATAAGGCACCGAGCGATTGCGGTATATAGAATATCCTACCGTGCATGCTATCATGACGACAATTATAATTCCGAGAGAAACAATAAGCCGCCGACTTTGTCTTGATTTCTGAGGTGATTCGCCGGGAGATTCTTCCACCGCGCTTTCTGCAGTCACATTTTCATCCGTTGGTATCTCGGGCATTTTTTCTTTTGCCAGTTCGACAAAGAGCGTGGATAAGGTCTCGTTCATTTCTTGTTCAATTTCAGGTTCGAAATCAGGGACAATCCGGATTTCTTCCCCGCAACTGTCACAATACAAATGACCTTCTGCCAGCTCATATCCGCATTTTGGACATTTCATAAACAAATACCTTTCTACCTTGCTTCAGGTCCGACCGACTCCACGCAATTATTCATCAACATTGCAATAGTCATAGGCCCCACTCCTCCCGGAACCGGAGTAATCCAGCCGCATACTTCCGCAACATCTTCATAGTCAACATCGCCGCATAATTTATTATGTTCATCGCGATGGATGCCTACATCAATTACTACGGCTCCCTCTTTTACATATTCTCTCGTTATCATCTTAGGTTTTCCAACTGCTACTATCAAAATATCTGCCCGCTTTGCCACTTCTTTTAAATTCTTTGTTCTGGAATGAGCTACCGTTACCGTAGCATTTTCGCGAAGCATTAAAAGAGCCATCGGTTTCCCTACAATGTTGCTCCTTCCAATTACCACACACTCTTTTCCGGCAATCTCGATTCCCGAACGCTTCAACAGCTGAATTATCCCTGCCGGAGTGCAGGATACGAAGCCCGGCTGTCCTATACATAAGGAGCCCACGCTCTGAGGGTGAAAACCGTCCACATCCTTATCCGGCCGGATAGCCGCGATTACCTTATCTTCATCGATATTCACAGGCAACGGAAGCTGAACCAGAATGCCGTTTACATCCTCTCTTTCATTCAGCTCTTCTATGAGAGAAAGCAACTCGTCTTCTCCTGTTTCTTCCGGTAATTCATATGCTAAAGAACGGATTCCTATGTACTCACATGCTTTCTTCTTATTACCTACATAAACACTCGAGGCCGGATCGTTTCCCACCTGAATGACCGCCAGAGTAACTTGTGTCCCTTCTGCCTTCATGTCACTTACTTTCTCTTTCAATTCCTCTTTTATCCGTGCTGAAATAGCTTTTCCATCAATTATTTGCGGCATCTGTATCCCCACCTTTCTTTTATATTCTATCTGACCAAATCAGAATAATCCTGTAATTGCCCCATTCTCATTCACATCGATATGATAAGCCGCAGGATTCTTGGGAAGTCCCGGCATAGTCATCACCGCACCGGTAAGAACTACCACGAACCCGGCTCCCGCAGACACATATGCTTCCCTAACATTTAGCGTAAAATTCTCCGGCCTTCCGAGAAGCGCCGGATCATCCGACAGCGAATACTGGGTCTTCGCCATACATACGGGAAATCCTCCGAATCCTAACTGCTCCAGCTTTTCCAGCTGCTTTATTGCTGCAGGTGAATAGCTCACATCCTTAGCGCCATATATCTCTCTGGCAACGGTTTCGATTTTGCCGGTAAGAGGAAGCTCATCCTCATATAAGACTTTAAAATGACTTTCTTTTGTATTTAATGTATCGATTACTTTTTCTGCAAGTGCAATACCGCCTTCTCCGCCCTTTTCCCATACTTCGGAGATGGCAAACTCGCAGTTCCTTTCCTCGCAGAATTCTTTTATATAAGAAATTTCTGCCTGCGTATCCGTAATAAACGAATTCAAGGTTACCACTACCGGTACTCCGTACTTCTGCAAGTTCTCTATATGCTTCTCCAGGTTTACAATACCCTTTTTTAAGGCCGTCAGATTTTCCGCATTCAAATCTGCTTTGCCAACGCCGCCGTTGTACTTTAACGCCCTGACTGTCGCCACCAACACGACCGCATCAGGTTTTAATCCTGCCATACGGCATTTAATGTCAAAGAATTTCTCCGCCCCCAAATCCGCACCGAAGCCCGCTTCCGTAATGACATAATCCACCATTTTAAGTGCTGCCTTCGTGGCTCTGACCGAATTGCATCCGTGTGCTATATTGGCAAAAGGTCCTCCGTGGATAAGTGCAGGAGTATGCTCCAGCGTCTGAATCAGATTA
>JAAYNW010000037.1 GCA_012520655.1 Clostridiales bacterium
AAACCATTAATTCATGATTATTTTTAACAGACGGAATATATTCGCCTGCTATTGACATACATCGGTATGTGCAGTTATATATAAAACAAGGTCTGAAAGCTTTTCACTATGCCTTCAGACCGTTTATTATCATAGAAGATCAGTATTTACAGACTTTTCTTCACACACTCCGCCTGCTACATTTAGTTATTCGGGATATGAAAGTGATTGGAACACTAACATGAGTGGTACACTGTACTTAAAAAGTTATGTCCACGATATTTGGCCACATTTTCCTAAATCTACCAACGCAACATATGAAGGAACAATCGTTGGAAATATTTAGGGGAATGGCATTATTTAAAAATACTATTTCATATATAATTTTAGAAACATTTGAATTTATATATGTTCATTTTAATAGTTCATATTGTTAAAAAAGCGGCACTAGGATTTTCATCCTAGTGCCATGTTTCTTCACGGAGCAGAAATAATTCTAAATATAGTAATCTTGACACTATCCAGTGTAGAATCAACATGCCTTATTCTTATAAGTGATAGTAAACCTTTTTACTGCCAGTATTTAAACCCCTTTATTGGAAATCCGGTTTTATACAGATTCATGAAATGTTCTGTTTATAACATCGTTCTGCTGTTCCGGTGTCAATTTGATGAAATTTACTGCATAACCGCTTACACGGATTGTGAGCTGAGGATATTTTTCGGGATGTTTCTGGGCATCCAGAAGAGTCTCTCTGTTTAATACATTAACATTCAGGTGATGACCGCCTTTTTCTGCATAGCCATCCAGTAAACTTACTAAGTTGTCAACTTGTGCTGTGTTTGTCATAAAATTGCCTCCCTTTCATTTCTAACTGCTTTAGCAAATAATAGTAATTGTTACTATTTCTTTATGATTATATTATCATCTACAAAAGCCATTGTCTATGGAAAATCTTGAACATAATGTATTTTTTTTGATACAAAAAATTTGGAATAACTTGGACAACATTTCATATATTGAGATAAGGAACTAGTAAGTGAGTCTATAAGGACGGAGGCTTGAGCGCGTGGCAAAGGGCGAAGAGATTTTACATATATTTCCTGATTATATGAGAAGTAAGTGGAGCTGTATTGCAGCAAGGGCAGACGAACTGCAGGAAATCAGACTGCGGATTGGCAGAGAGGTAATTGCAATACTGCAGAATAAAGAATGGTATTTAACAGAAAACGGGCAGGTAACAGAAAGTAAAGAGAATACATACCATATTTCGGAAAGAGATATGGAAGCGATATTAAATCATATATGCGAATACTCGGTTTATGCTTTTGCCGATGAGATTAAACAAGGGTTCTTGACAATACCGGGAGGACACAGAATCGGGCTTGCCGGACAAGTTATATTGCAGGAGAATAATAAAATACGCAATATGAAGCATATTGGATATATGAACATTCGTATTTCACACGAAATAAAAGGTGTGGCGGATGCGATTCTTCCATACATATATGAAAACGGAAAGCTACTGGACTCTTTGCTGATTTCGCCGCCGGGATGCGGGAAAACAACCTTACTGAGAGATATGATAAGGCAGATATCCGATGGAAACAGTTATGCGCAAGGCATGGATGTAGGCGTGGTGGATGAGCGGTCTGAGATTGCCGGCAGTTATATGGGGAAACCGCAGAACGATGTAGGAATGAGGACGGACATACTGGATGCATGCCCGAAAGTGCTTGGAATGATGATGCTGATACGTTCCATGGCTCCGAAAGTAGTAGCAGTAGATGAGCTGGGATGTGAGGAGGACGCAAAAGCCATATGCCAGGTCATGCAGTGCGGAAGCAAGATTATTGCCACTATACATGGAGATTCTCTTACAGATGTGATGAATAAGAGCTTTTTACACAATTTAATAGAAAATAAAATTTTCGGACGTTATATTCTACTCGGAAAAATAAACGGAAAATGCAGTATAAAAGCAATCTATAACAGGAGTTTTGAAATATGTTACGATTTATAGGAATTGTACTTTTAATGAGTGGAAGCTTTGGATTGGGCTGGTCCTTAAAAAATCGAATGAAAGAAAATTTAAACTCACTCTATCAAATACAGCAGATATTTAAAATGCTGCAAAATGAAATCACATACAGTAAAGCATCTTTGCCGGAAGCTTGTCGAAGAATAGGGTATAAGGTAAAGGAACCTTATGGAAATGCTTTTGAAGAAATATATGAGAAAATGCTAATAAATAGCGGCTGTTCTTTTTCTGAAATATGGAAGCAAAGTATGAAAAAATATTTAAATGGAGTAACACTTTCTGAAGAAGAAAAAAAGATATGCCTTGACTTTGGAGATTGTGCAGGGTATGTGGATGGAAAGATGCAGGCGCAAGCGATTGAACAGTACATACATCGTCTGGAACTGTCGGTAAAGAAACTGGAAGAGGATATAATTAATAAAAGCAAAGTAATTATGAGCTTAAGCGTAATGGGAGGATTGCTCATTACCATTATACTAATATAACCGGTACATAAGGGGGAAATATGGGCGTTAGTCTAATATTTAAAATTGCGGCGGTAGGAATACTGATAACTATTTTAAGCCAGGTATTGAAACATAGCGGTAGGGAAGAACATGCCTTTTTAATTAGTCTGGCAGGATTGATACTTGTTTTAACATGGATCGTCCCGTACATATATGATTTATTTGTTATGATTCAAAATCTATTTGAATTGTAGAAAGGTTTGGTATTTCTATGGATGTATTAAAAATAGGAATGTTAGGAATAGCAGGCGTTATGATTGCTTTGCAATTTAAATCCGGCAAACAAGAATATGGATTATATATTGGATTTGCCGTATGTCTGATTATTTTTTCTTCCGCCGTACTGGGATTGAGTTCGCTTCTTAACAGCATGGGAGAACTTAAACAATATATGAACGCCAATAATACATATTTTCATATTTTATTAAAGGTAATAGGTATTACTTATATCTGTGAATTCTGTTCCGGAATATGTAAAGATGCCGGTTATTCCTCCATTGCCGGCCAGGTTGAGATTTTTGGAAAGCTATCAGTGCTCATAGCCGGTATGCCGATTTTGCTCGCAATTATTAAAAGTATTCAGGAGATAGCAGGATGAGTGAAAAAAGAAGGAAGAGAATAAGGAAAATACTGCTCGGCGGGGCACTTATATTAATATTTGCTTTTTGTATAGATAGCCCTGTCTATGCTGCGGAGAATGCGATCGATTTCAGCAGTATATGGGGAGAGTACAGGATGGATGAAATATCCGATAATCTAGACCAGATACTGCCCGATTATGAAGTTGATATACAGGAGGTTTTGCAGAAAATCTTGCAGGGGAAAATATTGGGCGCTGTAAATTTGCTATGGGATGGAATAAAGGGAACTCTTTTCAACGAGTTGACCGGAATGAAAAATATTTTTGCATCTATTTTAGTTCTCGGAATTGTTTCAGCGCTCTTTTCAAATTTTTCGGATATGTTCAAGAGCCACCAGATTGCGGATATCGGTTTTTATTTTCTTTATCTGTTATTGATGGCAGTACTTATGAAAGCATTTCTGGAAGCTGCATCTATTACATCCGATACAGTTGGAAATATTGTTCTGTTTATTAAGATGTTTATTCCAACCTATTTTTTGGCGATAGGGGCGGCGACGGGAGCAGCAACGGCTGCCGCGTATTATCAATTCACATTATTTTTGGTATATGGAGTGGAAAAACTACTGTTATGTATTATGATGCCTCTTATATACAGCTATGTTTTAATGGCTCTGATGAATGGAATATGGGCAGAAGAGAGACTTACTCTTATGTTGGAATTTCTCAAAAAGGGAATTGTTGTAGGACTTAAAATAGCAATGGGTACAATTACGGGATTAAGTCTGTTTCAGTCAATGATAACACCTGTTATAGATTCCCTTAGAACTTCAGCGGTTAAAAAAGCAATTTCTGCAATACCGGGAATCGGTAATCTGGCAGAAGGAGTAACGGAGATGATAATCGGTTCGGCAGTGCTTATTAAAAACAGCGTCGGTATTCTCATGCTGTTACTTTTGCTTGTGATTTGTCTGGTTCCTTTAGCAAAGCTTCTTGTCATAGCATGTATCATGAAAGGAAGTGCTGCATTGGTAGGAATTGTCAGCGATAAAAGAATTACCGGCTGTACGGATCGTGTAGGGGACGGAAGTCTATTACTGTTTCGGACAACCTTTACATCGGTGGCATTATTTATAATAACAATAGCAATTGTTGCATATACAACGGGTAAGGGGATGTAATTGTGGGGTATTCTTTTCTGGAATTCATGAAAAGCATAGGAATTTTTATTATATGCGCACAAAGCATTCTGCATTTTGTGGCTGAGAAATCCTATGAAAGGTACGTTAAAATTATAGTTGGAATTATGATATTGGCTCAGTTTATCGTTCCTGTCAGAGCAGTACTCTTAGGCACTGATAACGGAGAAATATGGGAAGCCGTTACTGAATTTCAAGAAGAAATGGAGACTGCAATGGAAAACACGGAAGTTACATATGAAAAAAGTGAGAAAACGGAAGTTACAGATGTTCTGCAGGAAGAAATTAAAATGAAATTAAGCGATATTGCCGAAAGGTACGGATACGTGATAAACGGAGTTGTTCTATATGAAGAACCTCCCGGGGTGCTAGTGGAGGTGACTGCGCAAACAAATGATTCCGCGGATGTAACTGTAAATGAAATAGGTGCAATCGATAAGATTGACCGGATTGAGATTGAAATAAATACCAATGCGACCATATCAGAAGATAAAATTGAAAGAGAAGAAAAGTCGTATTCGGATCAAAACATAGGGGAAATGAAAAAAGAATTCAGCACTCGTTTGGGAACAGACGAAACATACATAGAAATAAGAGTGGAATAGGAGGCTTAAATGGAAGAAGAAAATAAAGTCGGCATATTAAAAAAATTAAAACTGGGGAAAAAGCCGGGGAAGGATCAGTTTGTTATTTTTATTCTCGTAGGTATCCTGTTCATCATAATTGCGTTGCCCACTTCACAAACTTCCGGAAAAAATTCAAAAGAGTCCAGAATATTGGGCATAAAATCGGATAAAATGGAATTAACACAAAAAACGGGAACGGAAGAAAAAATAAATGATAAAGAAATGTACGACTCAGATCTAACAAAAGGAGATGCTGAGGTATATGAGCAGTATATGGAGAATAAATTAGAACAGGTAATTTCCGCTATGGAGGGCGCGGGTAAGTCAAAGGTGGCAGTTACGGTAAGCACTTCAAAAGAGGCAGTTGTCGAGAAAGATATACCGGAAGTCAAAAACAGCACAGCAGAAAATGACGCGCAGGGCGGAAGCCGAAATATAGAGGAAGTCGATACTCGGGAAGAAACGGTATATCTTAAAGAAAATGACGGGAGCAGCATTCCCTACGTAGTAAAGACATTACAGCCGGAAATCGAAGGAGTTGTGGTTGTAGTACAGGGAGGTGACAAACCGGAGGTAAGGAAAAATATTACTGAAGCAATTGTGGCATTATTTGATATAGAGTCACATAAAATTAAAATAATTAAAATGAAATCCGAATAAGGAAACTGAATAAAGAAAAGGGGAGAATTGCGTGAAAAATATGCTTAAAAAGAACCAGATTATGATTACTGCACTTGCAATTATGATTGCTGTTGCAGGCTACCTGAATTTTGCGGGTACGAAAGTAACGGAAGAAGACATTATGACTGTAGAAAGTGATACGGTGATCAGCGATGATAACGGTTTGAATGCAGACAGCGCTGACTCCGAAACTGTGGATGAAGATGTAGCGTCGCTTTTTGATATTTCCGATGAAGATACTCTTCAGGATTCTGCCTATGGAGATATCGAGAGTCTCGATTCAGATGAAGATGTGGCAACTGCCAATTATCTAGATGAAGGAATGGCGGAAGGTGTAGAAGAATCTACCCCTACAGACAGCGGAGTGCCGGGTGAAGCGGTATTTACCTCCACCTCCGGAATGAGCTCTCTTTCAGGAGCAAAATTGTTAAAAGAACAGACAAGAGCAAAAAATAAAGAAACTTTATTGGAAATCATTAATAATGCCAATATTACCGAAAGCCAGAAGCAGGAAGCTGTTGACAATATGATAGCTATTACTGATATTGCGGAAAAAGAGACAGCAGCCGAGATTCTTCTGGAAGCAAAAGGATTTTCAGATGTAGTAGTAAGCATTAGCGATACCGGCGTAGATGTAGTAGTAAATGCAACAGAACTGTCAGAGGCAGAGCGCGCGCAGATAGAAGATATCATTATCCGCAAAACAGGAGTGGCGCCTGAGACCATTATTATAAGCACAACGGCGGCGGAATAAGAATCTGTTTACCAAGGCCATCCATATCGAAAAATATAAGAGTTTATTTGATGAAAAAGATGTGCTATAATATGTAACGCTAGTCAGTAATTATGAACGTATTCGCCACGCGGATGCACGATGCAAAGAGAAGCAGAGAGGTGTACTTATGAAACGTATATTTTTAATTGTACTCGATAGTGTAGGGATTGGAGCAATGGAGGATGCGAAGGAATATGGGGATGAGGGAACGAATACCCTGTCTTCTGCCGCATCCAGTCCTTATTTTTCAATGCAAAATATGAAAAAGATGGGATTATTCAATATAGACGGAGTTACCTGTGGAGAGCCGGCAGTAAATCCGGAAGCTAGAATTGCGCGAATGAAGGAAGCCTCCAAAGGTAAAGATACGACGATCGGACATTGGGAAATTGCAGGAATTATCTCGAAAAAACCGCTTCCTACCTACCCCGGTGGATTTCCGAAGGAGGTAATCGAGAAATTTATATCCTTAACAGGAAGAGAAGTACTGTGCAACAAACCTTATTCGGGCACAGAAGTAATCAAAGATTATGGCGATGAGCATGTGAATACGGGAAAGCTGATTGTGTATACTTCTGCGGACAGCGTATTTCAAATCGCGGCTCACGAAGATGTGGTGCCGTTAGATACTTTATATGAATATTGTGCCATAGCGAGGAAGATGCTCGTTGGAGAGCATGGTGTGGGAAGAGTAATCGCCAGACCTTTCAGCGGAACGAGCGGGAGTTACGTGCGCACGTCAGGAAGGCATGATTATTCTCTGGAGCCCCCGGCAGTTACTATGTTAGATCAGCTGAAGTCGGAAGGGAAAGATGTTATTGCAGTAGGAAAGATAAACGATATCTTTTCGGGTAAAGGCATTACGGAATTCACTTATACAAAAAGTAATGAAGATGGAATAAACAAGACTCTGGAAATTATGGAAAAAGATTTTTGCGGATTATGTTTCATTAATCTGGTAGATTACGATATGCTGTACGGGCATAGGAACGATATAGACGGCTATGCAAAAGCTCTTACCTATTTCGATACGAGACTTCCGGAGATAATCGCGAAGATGGGGCCTGAGGATGTGCTTATGATTACGGCTGACCATGGCTGCGATCCGGGGTATGCGATATCGACGGATCACTCGAGAGAGCATACGCCGTTTCTTATGTATGGAAAAAATATAGAACCGAAAAATCTGGGTACGCGAGATACCTTTGCGGATATTGGTGCAACGGTACTCGATTATTTTGCTGTAAAACCTCAGTTTGATGGAAGAACGATGCTGTAGAAGGAAAACAGGAGGATAAAAATGTGAGCAACTATGCGGAGGAAATAAATAAACGGAGAACTTTTGCGATAATTTCGCATCCCGATGCAGGAAAGACGACTTTGACGGAGAAATTTCTCCTCTATGGAGGAGCCATTAATCTGGCAGGGAGCGTGAAGGGAAAAGCTACCGCAAGACATGCGGTTTCCGACTGGATGGAGATTGAGAAAGAGAGAGGTATTTCCGTTACTTCCAGCGTTCTGCAGTTTGAATATGACGGATTTTGCATCAATATATTGGATACTCCGGGACATCAGGACTTTTCCGAGGACACCTATCGTACTTTGATGGCGGCGGACTCGGCAGTTATGGTCATCGACGCGTCCAAAGGAGTAGAGGCACAGACGAGAAAGCTGTTTAAAGTATGTGTAATGCGTAGAATACCCATCTTTACATTTATCAATAAGATGGATAGAGATGCCGGCGATATGTTCGCGCTTTTGGATGAAATAGAGAGGGAACTCGGCATTGCTACATGCCCTGTTAATTGGCCGATAGGTTCCGGCAAAAACTTTAAGGGCGTTTTTGACAGAGAAGAAAAGAGCGTAGTTATATATTCCGATACGCAGAAAGGAACGAAGGAAGGGGATACGACGGTAATTCCTATCGCGCAGGAGGACAGGCTTGCGGAATATATCACGGAAGATTTGAAGGGGCAGTTTCTGGAGGAAGTTGAACTCTTGGACGGCGCCAGTGCAGAATTTGACTTGGATGCGGTTCAAGCCGGTGATTTGACCCCTGTATTTTTCGGCTCCGCTTTAACAAATTTCGGCGTGGAAATTTTCTTGCAGCATTTCCTGAAAATGACGACGACGCCGCTCCCAAGGAAAGCGGACATCGGATTGATTTCCCCGGTAGAGAATGATTTTTCCGCCTTTGTATTTAAGATACAGGCGAATATGAATAAGGCGCATCGTGACAGGATAGCCTTTATGAGAATTTGCTCGGGGAAATATGAGGCAAGCATGGAAGTGAAGCATGTGCAGGGAGGGAAGACAATGCGCCTGTCACAGCCACAGCAAATTATGGCGAGTGAGAGAAAGATATTGGAAGAGGCATATGCGGGAGATATTATCGGTGTCTTCGATCCGGGAATTTTTTCTATAGGCGACACGCTCTGCATGCCCAAGGATCAATTTCAATACGAGGGGATTCCTACGTTTGCACCGGAACATTTTGCGAGAGTACGTCAGATAGACACGATGAAACGAAAACAGTTTGTGAAAGGAATCACGCAGATAGCACAGGAAGGTGCGATTCAGATATTTCAGGAATTTAATACAGGTATGGAGGAAATCATAGTAGGTGTAGTTGGTGTACTGCAGTTCGAGGTTCTGAAATACCGGTTGGAAAATGAATATAATGTGGAAATCAAATTGGAAAATCTCCCTTATGAATATATTCGCTGGGTAGAAAATAAAGATATTGATATGGTAAAACTGACAGGTACTTCTGATATGAAAAAAGTAAAAGATATGAAGGGAAATCCCCTGCTTTTATTTATTAATCAGTGGAGTATCGGTATGACACTCGAAAGAAATAATGGATTAGTACTATCTGAATTTGGACGTGAATAAATGATGAAAAAGAATCGGATTGCCTTTTTACTGGTATTTCTTCTGCTTACGGGATGTACTTCAGAAGGACAGGAGCCAGCCAAAGCCCCTGTAACAGCAGTCGAAGAGGAAAGAGGGAAAGAAGCGGAAGAAACACGGGAGGAAATCCCGGAGGAGACAATATCTCAAGAGGAAGGCCAAAAGAATGATGACGCTGTTCGAGCTGCCTTGGGACTTACCGAAGAAGAAATGCCGGCTCTACTTGCCGGGCAAAAGGGAAATTATAATTTCGAAATGCTTACCGAAGAAGAACAAATCGTTTATGCGGAAATATTTCAGGTGTTAAGTAAGTGGGGAAAAGATGTACGCATTTCCTGTATGGATACCGATCGGATAGAAAAAGTATTCCAGTGTGTCCTGAATGACCATCCTGAGATTTTTTATGTAGACGGCTACACTTTTACCAAATACACTTTGGGAGAAGAACTGAAAAAAATTACTTTTACGGGAACTTATCATATTGATGAGGCAGAAGCCAAAAGACGGCAGAAACTCATCGATGCATATGTGGAGAAGTGTCTTGGGGGGTTTCCGGCCGAAGCCGATGAGTATGAGAAAGTAAAATATATTTACGAATATCTCATCAACAATACCGAATACAATTCGGAGGCACCCGATAATCAAAATATATGCTCTGTCTTTTTATACGGGAAGTCCGTGTGTCAAGGTTATGCCAAGGCTATGCAGTATTTGCTCGAAAGACTCGATATATTTTCCACTTTGGTAATCGGAAGAGTTTCCGGTGGAGAAGGTCATGCATGGAATCTGGTAATGATAAACGGAAGTTATTATTATGTAGATTCAACATGGGGGGATGCGTCTTACCAGATGGAAGAAGGGGGTAGCGATACGGGGTATGAGCAGGATCATCTTCCGACTATTAATTATGATTATTTATGCGTTACCACTGAACAGCTCTGCAGAACTCATACGATAGAAAATGTAGTGGATTTACCGGAATGTAATTCTATGCTGGCAAACTACTATGTTAAGGAAGGCGCGTATTTTGATTCTGTGGATAAGGACAAGTTAAAGGAGCTTTTTGAGAAAGAATATGAAGAAGGCAGCACTTATGTTACACTAAAATGCAGCGATGCGAAAGTATATGAGGAAATGGAAAGAATATTGATTGATGAGCAGGAAATTTTCAAATATTTGGACAGTCCGGACGGAGTCATCGCATATGCTGATAATGTGGAGCAGCTTAGTTTGAGCTTTTGGCTGTGAAAAACTTGCGGATATACTTTATCCGCTTCGAAAGAAAGGTCTATGCAAAAGTCGTAAATTTTGATATATTATACAAATAGGTAGGATTGAATTTTGCATTGAATGGAGGTCGTTTAAATGGAAAAAGAATTAGATAGAAGCACATATGTGTTACAAGATGATGAGAGTACCGGAGCAGTTAAAATTGCGGACGATGTTGTGGCAACGATAGCAGGAATCGCAGCTACGGAAGTAGAAGGAGTTGCAACGACGGTGGGGAATGCCACTAATGAATTGATGAGCAAGGTCGGTGTGAAAAACCTCAAAAAGGGTGTAAAAGTTGATGTGATAGATAAAGTGGTTGAAGTGGATTTGGCGCTTGTTATGGAATATGGATACAATATACCTGTAACTAGCCGCAAGGTTCAGGAGAAGGTGAAGAATGCCATTGAAAATATGACAGGGCTCGAGGTATCAGATGTAAATATCCGCATTGCCGGCGTGAATATGCAGAAAAACAGATAGGAAGAGAATACCGATGGGAAGAAGAGAACTGCGGGAACAGATTTTCAAATTGCTTTTTCGTGTGGAATTCAATGATAAGGAAGATATGCCGGAGCAGGAGAGACTGTTTTTTGAAGATGAGGATACAGCAGATGAAAAAGATGAACAATATATATTAAAGAAATATGAAGATATTGTTTTGAAGCTGGATATCATCGATGAGATGATTAACAAAGAAACGAAAGGGTGGGATACTTCCCGTATGGGGAAGGTGGATCTGACTCTTATTCGTCTTGCTATTTATGAAATAAAATATGATGATGAAATTCCTACGGGAGTGGCGATTAATGAAGCTGTAGAATTGGCAAAAAAGTTTGGGCAGGAAAATTCTCCCGGATTTATAAACGGAGTACTTGCTAAATTTGCTTAGGCGGGATTGTTATGCAGAATGTATATACCGTGGCACAAATTAATTCATACATTAAAAATATGTTTATGCAGGATTTTATGCTGCAGTCGGTGTTCATCAGGGGCGAAGTGAGTAATTGCAAATATCATTCTTCGGGACATATTTATTTTACGTTAAAGGATGAGAAAGGAACGATTTCCTGTGTGATGTTTGCGGGAAACCGTTCCGGTCTTGCTTTTCGGATGCAGGAAGGACAGTCGGTCGTTGTCGGCGGAACCGTGGATATATATGAAAGAGACGGAAAGTATCAGCTTTATGCGAAGCAGATTGTTCTGGACGGCGCAGGACTTTTGTATGAGAAATTTGAACGATTAAAAATGGATTTGGAAGAACGAGGAATGTTCGACATTTCTTATAAACAGCCGATTCCCAAATATATAAAGACGCTGGGAGTCGTTACGGCGGCAACCGGGGCGGCCGTAAGGGATATTATCAATATTGCGTCCAGACGCAATCCTTACGTGCAGATTATTGTATATCCTGCAATTGTGCAGGGCGAGCAGGCAGCCGCATCCATTGTGAAAGGAATACGGACACTGGAGGACTATGGGGTGGACGTGATTATTGCAGGGCGCGGAGGCGGATCCATAGAAGATTTGTGGGCATTTAACGAAGAGGCGGTAGCACAGGCGATTTTTGACTGTAGGGTGCCGGTTATTTCAGCGGTAGGCCATGAGACGGACGTAACGATTGCCGATTATGTGGCGGATTTACGTGCGCCAACCCCTTCTGCGGCGGCGGAGCTCGCAGTTTACGAATATAGAAAATACGATGAAACGTTAAGAGACTTCGATTATACATTGAAACGCCTGTTCAGAAACAAGCTGAATTTATACAAGAGCAGGCTGGAACATATAAAAATAAAGCTGAAATATTTAAGTCCGACAGGGCAGATCCGCGAAAAGCGTACTCTCGCATTAAAACTTGAGGAGCGTATGGAGGATGCCATGTGGACGAAATTATCTAAAAAGAGGCACAGACTGGAGGTCTATATCGAAAGGCTGAAAGGGCTGTCACCTTTGGATAAATTGAATCAAGGATTTTCTTATGTCTCTGATGAATCGGGTAAGACGATAACGGACATTAATGCTGTAGGAATCGGAGATACATTACAAATTAATGTCAAGAACGGACTGATCAAGGCGAAGGCGGTAGACAAGGAGAGCGTGGTATGGGAGAAGAAAAGCAAGAACTGACATTGGAAGAAGCATTTTTAGTATTGGAAGAAACCGTGGCCAAACTGGAATCCGAGGACATCTCTTTGGAAGATTCTTTCCTTGTATACAAGGAAGGAATGAATATATTAAAATACTGCAATGATAAGATAGATAAAGTGGAAAAGAAGGTATTGCAAATAAATGAAGATGGTGAAGTCGATGAATTATAAAGACGAGATGGAAAAAAAGGCAGAAAATATAGAAGCGACTATCAGAAGTTATCTGCCGGAAGAAGAAGGCTATCAGAAGACAGTAATAGAAGCGATGAACTATAGCATTCTCGCCGGAGGTAAGAGACTGCGTCCGATGCTTTTGCAGGAAACATATAGAATGTTCGGCGGTAGGGCGGGATTAGAAGAACCCTTTATGGCTGCCCTTGAAATGATACATACTTATTCTTTGGTGCATGACGATTTGCCTTGTATGGATGATGACGAGTATAGGAGAGGAAGAAAGACCACACATGCTGTGTATGGGGAAGGGATGGCTGTTCTCGCCGGAGATGCTCTATTGAATTACGCATTTGAAACGGCCGTTTCAGCATTTTCCAGAATAATAGACAAACAGGAAATGGAAAAGGTGTCCGCCGCATTATCTATTCTGGCGAATAAAGCAGGAATATTTGGAATGATCGGTGGGCAGACTGCGGATATCGAAGCGGAAGATATTGGATCCGAAGTAACGGAGGATCAACTTTTGTTTATTTATGGATATAAGACGGCAGCACTCATTCAAAGCGCCATGATGATTGGGGCGACGCTCGCTGGCGCTTCGGAGGAAGAACTCGTAAGAATTGAAAAATGTGCTTATAATGTCGGTATCGCGTTTCAAATACAGGATGATATTCTGGATATAACGAGCAGTCTGGAGGTTCTTGGAAAGCAGACGGGAAGTGACGAAAAGAACCACAAGGCAACTTATGTTGTATTAAAAGGTATGGAACAGTCGAAGAGGGAAGTGAAGAGGCTTTCGGAAGAAGCTGCCGATATCCTCAGTTCTTTTGAAAACAGAAATGAATTCTTGGAAAACTTGATAAGACAGTTGATTACCAGAGAAAAATAGATGAATGAGGTGTAGGCATGCTGTTAGATAATATTCGAAAGGTCAATGACATTAAAAATATCGATGAAAAAGATTATCCTGCACTTGCAGAAGAAATAAGAAGATTTTTAATAGAAAAAATAAGTGTGACAGGTGGGCATCTCGGCTCTAATTTGGGAGCTGTGGAACTTACTATGGCACTTCATCTCGCGCTGAAACTCCCGGAGGATAAAATCATATGGGATGTGGGACATCAGTCCTATACGCATAAATTATTGACCGGCAGAAGAGAAGGCTTTGAAACCTTGCGGAAATACGGTGGAATGAGCGGATTCCCGAAGAGAAAAGAAAGCAATTGCGACAGCTTCGATACGGGACACAGTTCCACTTCCATATCGGCAGGATTGGGACTTGTGAAAGCCAGAGACTTGAAGGGGGAGAAGCATACGGTTGTTTCCGTAATAGGAGATGGTTCTCTCACGGGTGGAATGGCGTATGAAGCGCTGAATAATGCCGCGAGACAGGAAACGAACTTCATAATTGTTTTAAACGATAATAATATGTCTATCTCCGAGAATGTGGGCGGTGTGTCGAAGTATCTCAATAATGTCCGTACAGCGGGAGGATATCTGGATCTAAGGGACGGGGTATACAATACCTTAAAAGATATGCCTAAGTACGGAGACCAGATGGTAAAGCTTATCAGACGTGCAAAAAACAGTTTTAAACAGCTCGTCATACCGGGCATGTTTTTTGAAGATATGGGAATTACCTATCTGGGACCGGTAGATGGACACAATATAGGGCAAATGGTAAAGGTATTTCAGGAAGCGAAAAAAATCAGGAAATCCGTTCTCATTCATGTAATTACCCAAAAAGGAAAAGGATATGAACCTGCGGAGAGGCATCCTGCCAGGTTTCACGGTGCGGAGCCCTTCGACGTGGAGACGGGAATCCCTCTCCGTTCCAGAGCAAAGGCGAATTATACGGATATTTTTTCTACAGTTATGACGAAGTTAGGACAGCGCGATGAAAAAGTCGTAGCGATTACGGCAGCTATGCCTGACGGGACAGGATTGAAGAGGTTCAAGAATATGTACCCTGACCGTTTTTTTGATGTGGGAATAGCCGAGGAGCATGCCGTCACTTTTGCGGCAGGATTGGCAGCCGGTGGATTAAAGCCTATTGTGGCGATTTATTCTTCGTTTTTACAAAGAGCCTACGATCAGATATTGCATGATGTGTGCATACAGAATCTACCGGTAGTCTTTGCTATCGACAGGGCGGGACTGGTTGGAAGCGACGGAGAGACACATCAGGGAATTTTCGACCTGTCTTATTTGTCTTCCATACCCAATATGCATATTATGGCACCTAAGAATAAATGGGAGTTATCCGATATGATGAAATTTGCCGTAAACTTCGACGCGCCTATCGCGCTGAGGTATCCGCGGGGAGAGGCTTATGACGGATTGAAGGAATACCGCGCGCCCATTGTATACGGAAAAGGTGAATATATTTATGAAGAAGAAGATATTTGCCTGTTGGCGGTCGGAAGCATGGTAAAGATAGCGGAACAGGTAAGAGCGATGTTAAAGGAAAAAGGATATTCCTGTTCCCTCATAAATGCAAGATTTATTAAACCGATAGACGAAGAATTGATAGAAGAGGCAGCCATAGCGCATAAGCTGATCGTTACGTTGGAGGAGAATGTAGCGAGCGGAGGATTTGGAGAGAAAGTCAGAGAATTGATGGATCGGAAGAACTTGGAAAATGCATTGCTTACAGTAACGATACCGGATGAGTATGTGGAACACGGCAATGTGGATTTGCTGAAGCAGGAAATAGGAATAGATGCAGATTCCATCGTTAAGCGCATCATTACGGAATATATAGTGTTAATATAAGAATAAGGGAAGGCAATAGATGAAAGAACGTTTGGATGTTCTTCTGGTAAAATTAGGATATGCCCAGTCCAGGGAAAAGGCGAAGGCAATCATCATGTCCGGTAATGTCTTTGTGAACGGGCAGAGAGAGGACAAGGCAGGGACCACTTTTGAAGAAGACAAAGCACATATTGAGATAAAAGGAAATACGCTGAAATATGTCAGCAGAGGTGGATTGAAGCTGGAAAAGGCAATCCGTTCTTTCGATATCTCGTTGGAAGGTATGGTCTGCATGGATATCGGTGCCTCCACAGGCGGTTTTACGGATTGCATGTTGCAAAACGGTGCGATAAAAGTATATTCCGTAGACGTAGGACATGGACAGTTAGACTGGAAGCTGAGAAATGATGAGCGGGTCGTGTGCATGGAAAAGACTAACTTCCGCTACATGAAGCCGGAGGATATAGAGGACATTCTCGACTTCGCATCAGTGGACGTATCTTTTATATCTTTGACGAAAATATTGTTACCTGCGAGAGAACTGCTGGGGGAGCGTGGACGTATGGTATGTCTTATCAAGCCGCAATTTGAAGCAGGAAAAGATAAGGTAGGGAAAAAAGGAGTTGTCAGGGGGCCGGAGATTCATGAGGAAGTGATCGGCATGGTCATGGACTATGCGGTATCCATAGGTTTTCGGATTCTGGGCCTTCAGTATTCGCCGATTAAGGGACCGGAGGGCAATATAGAATATCTTATGTATATTGAAAAAGAAGAAAATCCGGAGAGTTTACAAGTCGAAAAAGGTATAATTACGGAAACTGTAAGGGAAGCGCACAAGGAATTATAGAGAGCGTAGAAAACATGGAACATTTTTATATTATTGCAAATAATCACAAAGACAGCAATTTCGAAAAAACAAATTATATTAAAAAATATCTGGAAGCGCACAATAAGAAGTGCAGTATTGGCATGGAAATAATTCCTGAGGATGCCGACTGTGTTTTGGTGCTCGGAGGAGACGGAACTCTTCTTCAGGCAGCCAGAGATATGATAGACAGAGATACACCGCTTTTAGGAATCAATCTCGGTACCCTTGGCTATCTGGCGGAAATAGAGGAATCAGGGCTGGAAGCAGCGTTGGAGCAATTGCTGAAGGGCGAATATGAGATTGAGCAGAGGATGATGCTCAGCGGAAAAGTGATTAGAAATGAATTCCATGAAAACCTTCATAGGGAAAAAGGAATTCTGGATTATGATAAGCAGGAATCCTATGCCTTGAACGATATTGTCATAACGAGAAGCGGTACCTTGCAAATCATAAAGTTTCACCTCTATGTAAACGGACAGTTTTTAAACAGATATAATGCGGATGGCGTAATTGTTTCCACTCCGACAGGTTCTACGGGTTACAATATGTCTGCAGGAGGCCCGATCGTGGAACCCAAGGCGGAGCTTTTGTTAGTAACGCCGATTTGTCCGCACACATTGAATACGAGAAGCATTGTTTTGGCGCCGGGAGATAAGATAGAGATAGAAATTGTATCGGGAAGGGAAGATTCCATACAACAAGTTGAGGTCAATTTCGACGGAAGCCACAAGCTTACCTTATATACAGGAGACAGAGTGGAGATAAAAAGAGCGGTAAAAACGACCGGAATTGTGAAAATGAGTAAGGTCAGCTTCTTAGAAGTATTGCATAAGAAAATGAGTGATTAAAAGGAACGGGGTTGGAAGTATGAAGAAAAGCAGACACGGTAAAATTGTTGAACTGATTGAAACCTACGATATTGAAACGCAGGATGAGCTGGCAGATAAATTGAAGGAGGCCGGTTTTGCAGTGACGCAGGCTACCGTATCGAGAGATATCAGGGAACTTAAACTGTCAAAGATACCTGCAGGGGATGGAAAGCAAAAATATGTGGTTTTCAGGCAGGACGACAGCCATTTGGGAGAGAAATACATCAGAGTTCTGAGGGATGGCTTTGCCTCTATGGATATGGCGCAGAATATCCTTGTAATTAAGACGGTTTCCGGCATGGCGATGGCAGTTGCCGCTGCAATCGATGCTATGAAGATGAAAGAAGTCGTAGGTTCTATTGCAGGTGACGATACGATTATGATGGCGATAAGAACTGTGGATGATACTCTTATAGTAATGGACAAAATTCGGAAAATGATAGGGAATTAGCCGGAAGTTTAATAGATTTGTGTGTTGTATTTTTGCCCGGAACACATAAGGAGTAGGAAAATGTTAGTAAGTTTACACGTGAAAAACCTGGCTTTAATTGATGATGAGGAAGTCTGTTTTGGAGAGGGACTTAATATTTTGACCGGAGAGACCGGAGCCGGTAAGTCGATTATTATCGGTTCTGTGAATCTTGCACTCGGTGCGAAGGCGGATAAGGAGTTGATCCGCACAGGAGCCGATTATGCATTAGTTGAAATGCTTTTTAAGTTGGATGCCAGACAGGAAGCAGAACTGAAAAAGATGGATATATTCCCCGAAGACGACGGTATTCTGATTATTCAGAGAAAAATAATGGCAGGTAGGAGCGTATGCAAAGTATGCGGAGAAACGGTGGGGGCAAGACAGCTTCAGGAGATTGCGGGTGTCCTTTTAGATATTCATGGACAGCATGAACACCAGTCTCTTCTTCACAAAAAGAAGCATAAGGAGATTCTGGACGGATATGCGGGCAGTTCTTTGATGAAACATAAGAGTGATATAAAAGATAAATATCATATATATCAGCAGTTGGGAAGGGAATTGAGAGAACTTAACACGGACGAGGCGGCAAGAGAAAAAGAAGCTTCTCTCCTCCGGTTTGAAATAGCTGAGATCGAAGACGCGTCTCTTTCGGAGGGGGAAGATGAGGTGCTCGAGAGACAGTATCGTAAGATGGTTAACAGTCGTAAAATAAAGGAAGCGGTTTCCTTTGTCTATCGGCTGACAGGCTATGATGAGGAAGAGAGCGCGGGGGAAAATATAGGGAGAGCGCTCAAAGAAATAAGGAGCATATCGAATTACGACGAGATGCTGTCGGATATGGAAGGACAGCTTCAGGATATAGATGGTATATTGAACGATTTCAACCGTGCCATAAAGGATTATCTGGAAGATTTAGAATTTGATGAAGAGGATTTTGTACATACAGAAAATCGTTTAAATTTGATTAATCATCTAAAATCAAAATATGGTAAAAATATAAAAGAAATAATTGCATATAAAAATGCGGGTGAAGAAAAGCTAAGTGTACTTGAAAATTATGAAGTACACCGCACACAGATGCTTCTCAATCATGAAAAAGCAAAGGTGGAACTCAATGCTTTATGCAAGAAAGCTTCCGACATCCGTGTAAAATATGCAAAGGAGCTTACGGTCAGCTTAAAGCAGGCACTGCTCGATCTAAACTTTGAAAATGTAGAATTCGAAATACAAGTAAGACCCGATGTTGAGAACATGACATCAGATGGTTATGATGATGTGGAATTTATGATATCTACTAACAAGGGAGAGGCGTTGAAACCTTTAAATCAGGTGGCCAGCGGTGGTGAACTTTCCAGGATTATGCTGGCCTTAAAGACGGTTTTAGCTGATAAGGATGATATTCAAACATTGATATTTGATGAAATAGATACCGGTATCAGTGGTAAGACAGCCTGGAAAGTCTCGGAGAAGCTGGGGCTTCTCGGAAAGTCTCATCAGGTTATTTGTATTACTCATCTCCCGCAGATAGCAGCGAGAGGGGATGTTCATTTTCTGATCGAGAAAAAATCCAAAGAAGCCAGGACGGTTACGACCATTAGGAAAATTATGGAACAAGATAGCTTAAAAGAACTTGCCAGAATGCTTGGAGGCGCAGAAATTACAGCCGCCGCGCTTCAAAATGCAAAAGAAATGAAAGATTTGGCAAGAAATACAAAACAAAACTAAAGTAAAATGAGCAAGTTTTTCACATACTAAGAGGGATGTATGTTATATGAGTTTCTGATATGAAACACATATAGTATACATCCCTCGTTTGTTTATGCCTAAGCATAAATCAGAAAATAAATCATTTATCGTTTGGCTGCGGACGACGAAAGGATGTGAGAACTTGAAAAACTTAGAAAACCTTAAAAACAAAGAGCAAAAAGACAGAATTGTTAAATACAGAATTTTTCTATACCTTGCGCTGTTTTGCAGTATGACCGCACTCATATGCACCGGTTATTTTACTCTATGGAAAATGGTGCCATCCAATATTAAAATAAAGGCGGGAGTAGACCAGACGCTGGATTTCCAATTGCCTGCTTCGGGAGATTTGTATAAAGATGCCATACAGGTAAGCGGACTTCCGGCGTCAAATATTCCCAAAGATAGTATTCACATAGATTTTGCTAAGCCGATAACTATAAAAGCGAATGAAATTAACAGATATGTATTAGATTTAAAGCTGTTTGGAATCATTCCGCTAAAAACGGTGGATATTCAGGTGATTCAAAATAGGACTTTGACACCGGCAGGAATACCGATCGGAATCTATGTAAAAACGCAAGGAGTCCTGGTAATCGGAGTAGGAGAGTTTACCGGAGAAGACGGTCAACGATATTCGCCATCCCAATATATTCTGCAATCGGGCGACTATATTACGCATGTCAATGATGAGAAAGTTACAGGTAAGGAAGCCTTTGTGGATATGGTAAAACATTCCGAGGGTCAGGAAATGGTTCTTACGGTGAAGCGAGGAGAAGAAATCCTTTCCCTAAAGGTAAAACCCGAATCAAATCAGGCAGGAGATTATAAAATCGGCATCTGGATAAGGGATAACGCCCAGGGAGTAGGAACAATGACCTACATTAACGATGGAGCCGGATTCGGTGCACTGGGACATGGGATAAATGACGTGGATACAAGTACATTAATGAATCTTGAAGAAGGGACTTTGTACCAGACGGAGATTGTGGGAATTACAAGAGGGAGCAACGGTACTCCCGGAGAATTGACAGGATATATCGAATACGATGATTCCAATATAATAGGAAAGATTACCGAAAATACATCGGAAGGGATATTTGGCTATTGCAATGAACAAATAAAGGCACAAGTGCCTTTCGGAGAACTTCCAATTGGACTCAAGCAGGAAATAAAGAAAGGGCCGGCACAGATTATTTGCAGCATTGAAGGGGAGCCCAAATATTATGATATTGAGATATTAGAAGTCCATTTAAATAATGATAATATTAACAGAGGTATTGTTCTTAGAATTACTGATAAAAATCTTCTTTCCCTGACGGGAGGGATTATACAGGGTATGAGCGGATCGCCTATCGTACAGAACGGAAAAATTATCGGGGCGGTTACCCACGTGCTCGTGCAGGATGCGACGAGCGGATATGGCATATTTATTGAAAATATGCTGCTTCATTGAAGAAAAAGGGAAAACGAAAAAGCTTTCAGGAACGCATTTATATGCGGAAATGAGGGCTTTTCTATTTTTTATGCGATGCATTACTGTTGAATACTCAAATAGTGTTCCTTTATAATAGACACTAGCAATATTTGGAAATAATTAGTATTTGATTTGGATTTTCAGATATTAGCAAACTATAATAGAACATAGTATAGAAAAAAGTCGGAGGTTTGATATGGAACAACTGAATCTAACAGCAACAAAGGATAATGAAAGAGTATACAAAATACTTGGTGACCTGATGAATATGGATAAGGAATTTCAAATTATGATAACGGTACCATCCGGTCATAAAGACTCATCTTCAGTAGGGCAGGAGACAGTTGTGAAAAGCATAAATACGGAAAGGGATTTGGAGAAAGATGTTACGGAAATGATACATGAGATAGGAGTTCCGGCGCACATCAAAGGCTACCAGTATCTAAGAGAAGCTATCATGATGTCGGTAGAAGATACGGAGATGCTTAACTCCATTACAAAGGTTCTTTACCCTTCCATTGCAAAAAAATATCAAACGACATCCAGTCGCGTGGAAAGAGCGATCAGACATGCGATAGAAGTAGCCTGGAGCAGGGGCAGGATGGAAACGTTAGATGCGCTATTCGGGTATACAATCAATACAGGCAAGGGAAAACCGACTAACTCCGAGTTCATTGCGCTGATTGCGGATAAGATTCGTTTGCAGTACAAAAACTGATGAAATAACAGAAATTGGATTTTTAATGCTTTCAAAGCACTCCAATATGATGTATAATATTTTTATGTATGATAGTGTCAAATGACCTATGAAAAAACTGGGCAAAGAAAAAAGGCTCAGATGAACCTTGATAATTGCAGATATTTTAGTCTGAGGTAAGCTATCGCCACCCTTGACAGCACGAAAAAGAACTGC
>JAAYNW010000038.1 GCA_012520655.1 Clostridiales bacterium
AATCTACAATAAATACAGTGCTGCGGATTTAACAGATGATACTGTGTTTGAAGAATTGAAGCAATATATAGATACGGAAAATTATTTACAGTATTATGCGATTGAAGTGTACCTGGCCAACCGCGACTGGCCGTATAATAATTTGAAGGCTTACCGGTATGTCTCGGATGACGGCGATTATACTCAGAACTCAGTATTTGACGGAAGATATCGCTATTTGTTATATGATGTGGATACGACAATGGGTCTCGGTTCGGTAAGGGATACTCTGGATGAGGCACAGAGCTTTAACACCCTTATGATATTGCAGGAAAATAACTATGCACCTTTGTTTACTGCTTTAATAGAAAGAGAAGATTGCAGAAAATATTTTGTTTCGTATATTTGCGATTTAATGAACGGCGCTTTTTCTCCGGAAAATGTGAGCGCCGTATTGGATGAAATGCATCTCTTAAGAGATAACGAAATGCAGGAATATATAGAGGAAAGTGAGAGAAACCCTGATTTGCCAGACATAGGAGAACCCTATTTGAAAATGCAGATGGATTGTATAAAGGCGTGGGCTGAAACGACTGCTGACAATCTATTAAGCGGATTACAGGAACTATGGGAATTGGGTGATGCTTACTCCCTGCATGTGACTTTGCAAGAGGGGGATGGGATTAAAATTAATTCGTGTGAAGTGATAGAGCCGGAGTTCATAGGAACATATCTGACCGGATGTAACACAGTCCTCGTTCCGGTAGTGCAGGAAGGCCGGGGTTTTTCTTATTGGCAAATAAACGGTGAAATATATACAGAAGAAGAAATTATGATAAATGCCGGAATGCTTATTGACGGAGAGGTTTTTATTGAACTTTACACTGATGATGTGGACGAAGGACTTGTGCTAAGTGAAATCAAGGCAAAGGGCGAAGAAGATTATATCATTTTAACCAATATCACGAAGAATGAAATCAATACAAGAGGGTATTATCTTATGGATAAAGATGTTATCTCTCATGTAAACTATTTGAAGGAGACAGTTATTGCGCCGGGGGAAAGCATTCTGGTCGGCTGTGAGAAGTACGATAAGGATGACTCCTTTATGAATGTTAATTTCAACTTGAAAAAGGGAGAAGAAGTAATGCTTGGATATTCAGGCAGCGGAATAGAGGAGCGGGTATTGATTCCCGACTTGAGCTTGGAGGACGGTGTATATCGTAAGAATATGACAACAGGTATATGGCAGGAAGAAAGGGAATATTGACAGATGGCGCTTGACTATAGGAATGAACTGAAATATGTAGTGTCTACTGCTCAGATAGCATGTCTCCGCAGCCGAGTCCGTCCTTATATGGAATTGGATAAGCACGTGGACGATAAAGGGCTATATAATATTCGAAGCATTTATTTCGATGATTATAAAAATACATGTTATTACGAAAATGAGGCTGGAACGAGTCCGAGAGAAAAGTTCAGGATACGTATTTATAATGGCAACCGGGAACTGATTCATCTGGAACTTAAGCGGAAAGAGAGGGGAAAGATACATAAGGATTCCTGTGTGCTGACTGAAGAACAGTGCAAGGCTATCTTGGGAGGAAAGGTGTTGGATTACGAAAAAGATTATCCCGCAATACTTCAAAAGTTCTGTCTTCGACAAAGAAATTACTTATTACAGCCCAAAGTCATTGTGGAATATGAAAGAGAACCCTATGTATATAAGAATGGAAATGTAAGAATTACTTTTGATACGGATATCCGTTCTTCTAATAGGAAGGAAAGCTTTTTCGATGATAAGATTTATGCCAGACCTATTATGCCGATAGGATATCATCTGATGGAAGTAAAATATGATGAATATTTGCCGGATCATATTTACAGAAGTCTGCAAATGGAGAATTTACTTTTGTCGACATTTTCCAAATATTATTTATGCCGAAAATACAACATGGGAGGAATGAAAAAAAATGAGTTTTAATGATGTGTTAAAAAAATCTTTCATACAATCAACAGCGGAAAGCATGAGCAGAGGAGATGTTCTTTTGGCAATTGGAGTAGCGTGCTTGATTGCTATTTATATTTTTGCAATATACCGCGTAATGACGAGGAAGGTTTTTTATAATAACAGTTTTAATATATCTCTGGTAGCGCTGGCGATTATAACTACCGCAATTATTCTCTCCATTCAATCAAGCGTAGTAATTTCTCTCGGTATGGTAGGTGCATTGTCCATTGTCAGATTTCGTACAGCAATTAAGGAACCGATGGATTTGGTTTTTCTGTTCTGGTCAATCAGTGTGGGAATTATTTGCGGCGCAGGTTTGTTTGAGATAGCTATTATGGCTTCTTTGTTCCTGACAGCAGTAATTTTCGGATTGGAAAAATTGCCGGTAGCGAAAGCCTCCATGATGCTCGTTGTAGATTCCGACAATGTCTACGGAGAAGAAGAAATTATAAATACAGTTAAAAAATATAGCTCTTATGTAAAAATAAAATCGAGAAATATGAATGCAGAAAGTTTAAATATGGTCGTTGAGGTAAAAATAAAAGAAGAAGCGAAGTGCATCAGAGAAGTGAACGCATTGAAAGGAATCAATAATGTATCGCTTATCTCTCAGGATGGAGAAGTGACATTTTGATCATGCGTATAATAAATAAGAATGGTACTTGACTTTATGAATAAACCACGATATACTGAGTAAGTTCGTAAATTAAAAGACAGCACTTTTGAAGCGAGTGTTGTCTTTTTTTACGAAAGTAAATAGTGACGTAAGAGTGATTATATGGTCCGTCGGACGGACAGAACAGGAGTTAGATGAGTAGTACAGAAAATCAGATAAGTTATAAAGAATCAGCGATTGATGAGAGAATCATCCGTGCGGTAGAAGAAATGGGATTCGAAAATATGACACCCATTCAGGCACAGGCAATACCTGTGATGCTGGAGGGTAAAGATATCATAGGCCAGGCGCAGACAGGAACAGGGAAAACAGCGGCTTTTGGAATCCCCGTTATTCAGAGCATCGATGTGAATAATAAAGCATTACAGGCAATTGTACTTTGCCCTACAAGAGAGCTGGCTATACAGGCAGCGGAAGAGATGAGACGTTTTGCCAAATATATGCATGGAGTTAAAGTGCTTCCCATATACGGAGGCCAGGATATTTCCAGACAGATACGCGCACTTAGCGGAGGCACGCAGATTGTAGTAGGTACACCCGGAAGAGTAATGGATCATATGCGCCGTCATACGATAAAGACAGGGCAGATTAAAGTTATTGTTCTGGATGAAGCGGATGAAATGTTGAATATGGGATTCCGCGAGGATATCGAAACGATATTAAAGGATGTACCTCAAGAAAGGCAGACAGCCCTTTTTTCCGCTACAATGCCTAAGCCGATATTAGAAATTACACGCGAATATCAGAAAGCGGATGCGGAGTATTTGAAAATGACGCCGAAAGAAGTGACTATACCGCTCGTAAAGCAGGCTTATTATCAGATACAGCGCAAGGATAAAGAAGAAGTTCTCTGTCGTTTGATGGATTATTATCATCCCAAGCGTTCCCTTATATTCTGCAACACGAAGAGAATGGTAGACGAACTGACAGAACACTTGAAAGACAGAGGCTATCAGGCGGAAGGGCTTCACGGAGATTTGAGCCAGAATCAAAGGGACACCGTTATGAATTTGTTCAGAAGCGGAAGAACAGATATCCTTATTGCTACCGATGTGGCAGCCAGAGGAATCGATGTAGATAATGTGGAAGCGGTATTTAATTATGATATACCGGAAGACATTGAATACTATGTCCATAGAATCGGACGTACGGGCCGTGCCGGAAAAACAGGACGTTCCTTTACCTTAGTCGTAGGCAGGGAAATATTTAAGTTGCGTGACATCGAGAGAATATGTCATACTACTATTAAAGAAAAAAATATACCTTCCGCAGCAGATATTACTTCCGTAAAGGCGGAGAAGGTCTTAAATGAAGCTCTGGAAGTAATGCAGAACAAAAAAATAGATAAAACTGTAGAATTTCTGGAGAATAAGCTTGCAGAGAGCGAATATACGGCACTTGAGTTCGCAGCTGCCTTTATGAAGATGAAGATGGGCGATGATATTAAGGACATTAAGATCGAAAAGTACGGACCGAAAGAACGAAGCTTCAGAAAAGGCAAGAGCACCGGTCTGGGAGTCCGCAGAGAAGACGGTCGGCGAAGAGATGGCGGTAAGAGATACAACGACGGTGGAAAAAGATATGGCGACAACAAAGATAAAAGCAGAAATAAAGGCTTTAATGAGAAACGTCGCACGGATAAAGACGGTGAGAAAAGAATCCGTAAAGATAAAGAAACACCGGAAATCTTCAAAGGAAGAGATAAAAACAGAAAGAGCAGAAAAGAAGCAATATAAAATTGCGATATCGAGCAATATTAATATAATTCTAAAAAGAAGCGCTGTCCTAAAAAATCAGGACAGCGTTAATTCATGTCCGTGCTCTTTTAACCATTTTTTATGTTTCTTATAATCAGGAAGAATCGTGCCCACACATTCCCAAAAATCTCTTGAATGGTTCATATGTGTTAAATGACAGAGTTCATGAACTATAACATAATCCAAAACTGCGGGAGGGGCGAGCATGAGTCTCCAGTTAAAGGACAGAGTGCCTTTACTGCTGCAGCTTCCCCAGCGCGTCTTCTGATCGCGCACCGTAATGCGGGAATAGCTGTGCGGAAAAAGTGCCGGATAAGCGGAAATATAATAGGCAGCACGTTTGGGAATGAGTTCCCGGGCAGCTTCCTTGTAACGTTTTTCCAGAGCGAGGCGCTGTGTCTTCGTGTAATTGTTTATCGGCTTGCTTCGTTGGCGCTCCTCGTATTCTTCCAGCCTGTCGGTAATCCAAAATTGCTTTTGAGATAATATTTGCTCCACCTCTTTATCATGAACGTAAAGCGGAATACGGACAATCAGTATACCGTTTTCATTCAGGGAAAGTGAGTAGGATTTTCGTTTGCTTCGGAACACTTCATATTCGACAGTAATTGTCATATTCTGTTTATTTTTAAGCAAGATTGAATTATTCATAAGCAGAATTATATCATTGTCAAGCTTACTTTTCTATGGTAGTATGAAAATTGTTTGAAATTTATATTTAGAGGATACGGCTATGGGGAAGACGGAGACAAAGATGAAAAGAAAAGGGCAAAAGAGCATGAGAGAGCTCTCTGGAAATGAAAGAAGAGCGAGAAGGAAAAAAGCAAGGCATAGAGTGGTTATCATGCAAAGAATATTTGTTGCAGTTTTCGTTCTGGCGGTTGCAGGCGGCTGTTTTGCAATTGTTTGGAACCTTCCGATATTAAAGCTTGACAGGGAGCTGAAGGCAGGAGAAGAATACACGCGGGAAGCATCCTATGATGAAGCGATTGAATATTATGAAAAAGCGCTGAAAATTGATTGTGAATCCGTAAAGGTATACCGCTGCATGGCAAATGCTTATTTCGGTAAAGAGGATGCTTTGCATGCAAAACAGATATTGCTGGAAGGATGGCAGAATACACAGGATGAGAGTCTGCTACAGTATTATTGCACGGTTATCTTGAATGAAGCGGTAGCAGAAATAAATAATAATTCTTGCAGCTTGGAAACTACGCAGAAGATATTGTCTGTACTGGAGATGGACGCGGATAATACGGATGCGTCAGAATTAATGCATACCGCCTATAAGCGTATAATAGGAAACCTGGTGGAATCAAATAACACATCCCTTTTTTATGATAATAACGAGGGAGAGGAATCCTGCGCGTTCGCTTTGTACGAGCAAATTATGAACAAGCTATTTGAAATTTACCGGACGAATCCTTCAAAAGAAGTGAAAGATATTATCTTTCAATATGCGGTCATAGATATTCCTGAACTAAAAATGAGCAGACAGCATTTGGAGGCATATAGAAAAATTTTGGAAGAAGCCGATACATTAGGAGAGGATGAGAGCAGAAGTGATTTGCTGTCATGTCTTAATAAGGAAGCGGAGATTCAAGCTATCTTTGCAGATATATTCGAGGAATTTGATGCGGGTAATTATGAAGCTGCTAAGGAATTTATTGTTTCGGATGATTATATCAATATACGGGATGCATTTATTAACGGTACGATGGAATACTGGAACGGAGCTACCTACATTCCGATAAACAGAGAGACAGTAATTCTGAAGCAGACAGAAAAGAAATGGACCTTTGAATTCCCCGAATTTAAAGAAGAGGACGATACGGCAGGCATTATAACTGTGTGCGGAAATAAGATGACAGACTATGGTGTTCAGCGGTGCTGCATCGCCTATGAACCGTCGGAAGGTACGAGTGGCTATTTTCCGCATACGGAATATGTAATCAGTTATATGTATAGCAATGTTATGAAAAAGAATTCTTTCGAAGCGGAAATGAATTATCATTTTGAAACGAGAACATGGACCGAAGAAGGAATGACGACGGATATGATCGGCGATTGGGGCGGAGAATACCAGTGGGAAAAAACATATTAAAGATATTAAAGGAGTGCTGTGTATTGGCTAAAGGAAGATGTATTGTAGTAGGAGCCGGAGATTTTACTCCGATTGAAATCGATAAAAAAGAGGATGACCTGTGTATTGCGGTAGACGGAGGGTATTTGTACTGTAAGCTGATAGGACTTACTCCTGATTTGATTATAGGGGATATGGATTCCGTAGATGAGAATATAAAGTTAGAGATTTCGGATATTAAAAAGACAAATCCTGAGAAAGTAATAGAGTTAAACCCTGAGAAGGATGATACGGATACATTGGCAGCACTGCGCATCGGTGTGGAGAGAGGGTATGAGAACTTCCGCATATATGGTGCCATGGGCGGAAGAGTGGAGCATACCTTTGCCAATATCCAATGCCTGAGCTACTTGAAAAATAACGGCAGAAAGGCATATATCATGGATGCCAATGTAATGATGACCGTAATAAAAAATGAATCGGTCAGGTTCGATAAATCCATGGACGGATTTCTGTCAGTATTTTCATTAGGAGAAAAAGCGGAAGGGGTTACCATTGCCGGAATGAAGTATCCGCTAAGCGGGGCTACGGTAACGAATGACTATCCTATCGGAATCAGTAATGAATTCATCGGTGAAGCAGGTACCGTGTCGGTAGAAAACGGCATGCTTTTACTCATTGTTTCCTGGGCTGATAAAGATGATTAGAAGGCCTCTTTTTGTCGATATTTGCGTAGTTCGATACGTTTTTTTGCGTTATCCCATTCCAATTGCTGAACGTCGTTTTCAATTAATAGACCATAGGGAATAGGAATGGGTTTTTGATTGTCATCGAGTGCGACTAAAGTCAAGAACGCCCGGTTAATCGGACGGCGCATTCCGTCAATGCCTTCCACATAAGAATCTACCCGGACTTCCATAGAGGTTCGGCCGACATAAGTGATATGGCCGATAATGACCACGAGATCATTTAAATAGGCAGCGCTCTTAAACTGCAGGTTATCGATGGAGGCTGTAGTAACCGGTGTGCCGGCGTGACGTTTTGCGACAGTCCCAGCAACTTCATCTATCCAAGAGACGAGTTGGCCGCCGAATAGGCGGCCTTCCCCGTTAATGTCTTCATATTTCAATAAATGAATTTGTTCGGTAATAGA
>JAAYNW010000039.1 GCA_012520655.1 Clostridiales bacterium
AATCTTATGTATTATCAGCGGTCTTTGTGCTGTAACATTATTTTTTACAGGAATTGAGGGAGGTATCTCTCTCGGCGTGTTTACCGGCTTTATGGAGATGCTTCCCTTTATAGGCACGGGCATGGTACTTATTCCGCTAGCTTTTTGGCAGATTCTCAATGAGCATTATGTAAGAGCTGTAATATGCGTTATTCTTTATGTGACATGCATAATCATAAGAGAATTGCTGGAGCCGAAGCTCGTGGGAGAGCAAGTGGGTATTTTGCCTGTTTGTATTTTATTCGCTGTATATGCGGGGGTAAAATTATTCGGAATCTTTGGCATTATTAAAGGGCCTTTGGCACTGATTACAATTTATGAAGTATATTTGTATTTAAGAAGAAAACCGGAATAGGAAGTTCGTATAAAAGCAGATGCGGGATTGACGAAAGGATAGCAGTAAACTATGATAAAATGAAAGAAACATGAATGGAGTACGTAAGATGCCGGAAGAAACAGAAGAAAAAATTAATCTTTTATTATTTTGTGAAGAAGCCGTTTCTTTGCTGCTAATGGCTTATTTAATTATTATATTCTTTTTTTATCCTTTTTATATGCAGAACGGTTATGTGCAAATCGGAGATGCCAAGTTCTCTTTTTACATGGACATTACAATCGGAGCTTTCGCGCTGATTCTTCCGTTGATAGGGCTATGTATGATGCTGCGGTTCAAGAAAACGAGATCTTTTACCCGCCACAAGACGTTTTCGTTTACCGACTGTGCGTTTCTGCTGTACGGGATGGCGGTAGTTCTTTCCTATTTCTTCTCACAGTTTAAACAGAAGGCTGTTTGGGGTGAAGAAGGATGGTATATGGGACTTCTTACACAGCTACTTTTTATTCTATCCTATTTTATTATTTCCAGGTTCTGGGAGTTTGAAGAGAAAATATTGCTGGCATTTATAGTCGCATCTGCAGGCGTTTTTCTATTGGGGCTACTGAATCGGTTTTCTGTTTATCCGATTGCGGTGGAAGGTGCAACTCGGGAATTTATATCCACGCTCGGAAACATCAATTGGTATTGCGGATATTTTGCTGTTCTTTTCCCTATAGGATTTGTATGGTATTGGTTTACGGATAAGAAATGGCTGAAGGCGGCAGTAGCCTTGTATGTGTCGCTGGGGATAGCGACAGGGGTAACGCAAGGAAGCAACAGCGCATTTATTGCAATAGTAGGTTTGTATCTTGTGCTTTTTTGTTTATCTTTTCGCAGCTTAAAAAGGATGAAATGCTTTTTTGAATTATCTCTTTTATTCTGTGTCGTTTGTCAGGCACTACGGATCTGGCGGATTATTTTACCGGACAGTTTTGACTATTATGATGGCAGTTTGACCGATTGGATCACTATGACGCATGCTACTTTGTATGTGATGATTCCTTTGGCGGTTGTTTATCTGGTAATAATATTAGCTGAAAAGAAAAAGCATATGGATATCGGGAGATATAAAATGCTCAGGCAAATTACGCTTCTCGTGCTTACCATAACAGGGGGAGTTTATATTATGCTTTTAATATTAAATACGCGTACACATGGCGGAATCCGTTTTATGGGAGGATTGCAGGCGCTCATTTTCAGCGAATATTGGGGAAGTTCCAGGGGGGGTACTTGGTCGGCAGGCGTACATATATTTCAAAGGATACCGGGACTTAGGAAGCTTATCGGCGTAGGGCCTGATTGCTTTGCCTCTTATCTGTATATCTTGCCGGATGTCACGGAGAAGGTTATGGATCAATTCGGCACATCGAGGCTGACCAACGCCCATAATGAATGGCTTACCGTTCTGGTAAATAACGGAATTGCAGGCCTTATCGGGTATGCCGGAATATTTGCAAGTGTATGGATTCGGTTTATTTACCGCGCGGAAAAGGCTACTGTGAAATTAAAGGAGAAGCTGACAGAGGATAAAAGGCAGCTTTATTTATATATCTTTGCTATCAGCTCCTTTATCTATACAATACACAATATAGTAAGCTTCCAACAGATTTTAAGTACGCCGTTCGTATTCCTTATGATAGGAATGGGGGAGAGCCTGATGCGGGAAGGAATGCTGAAAAATGGGAACACATAAGGAAATTAAAATGAAAATCAGTTGTTGTCAACTCAAACATATGGTATGATATTTAGTAAGATTTAGTTCATTTTAGTATAGAAAAGAGGTTTTCCATTTGACATTAAAGGAATTGGCTAAGATTGCAGGAGTGTCCCCTTCTACCGTATCTTTAGTCCTCAATAATAGAGTAGGCGTAGGCGACGCAAAACGTAAAGAAATACTGGATTTATTGGAAAAATACAATTTTAACATCCCTAAAAAGAATGGTTTTGACAAGAATCTTATGTTTTTGAAATATATAAGACACGGTATGATTGTAGAAGAAAATGCCGGGTTTATTTCATCTATCATGGATTCTATCGAAGCAGAATGCAGAAATGAAGGCTATAGCCTTAGCATTACTATTTCTGAAAACTGTTTGGAAAACACGTTGCAGAATATTGATTTTAGTAAATTTAGTGGATTATTTGTGCTGGGCACGGAGTTAGATACTACTTCTTATCCGCTTCTAAGCAAGATTCCTATTCCGTATATTGTGCTCGATAACATTATGCCAGGCTTTAATTGCAACGCTATTTCTATGTCCAATGTAGAAATGGTTCATCAAGCATTATGCCATCTCGCTTCTATGGGACACAAGAGTATCGGATATTTAAGAAGCAGTGTAAAGGCACAGAATTTTGATGAACGTGCCTTCTCTTTTAGGAATACGGCAAAGGAACTGGGACTTGCCTTTGATAAAGAACATGAATTTCTGTTAGAGCCGACTTTGCTTCATTCTTATCATAATATGAAGGAATATTTGAAGAAAGGAATCTCCCTTCCGAACTGTTTATTTGCGGATAACGATACTATTGCGATAGGTGCTATAAAAGCGTTAAAAGAATGGAAATACAAGATTCCCGAGGACATTAGCGTGATGGGCTTTGATAATATTCATTTTGCGGAAATTAATTCCCCTGCCTTGTCAACGATGAGCGTTCCCAAAAAGCTGATTGGTTTTACCGCTTTAAAGCATCTGCATATGGCTATCGAGAATAAAGATTTTAGCAATGTAAAGACCAAAATAGGCGGAGAACTCATTGTCCGCCGCAGTACACAGCCCTTTACCACTTAACAAAAAAATGGACCCGTTATAAACTGCATAACGAGTCCGGCTTAATGGAAAAGGCAAATTATTAGTTAGAAAGAATTTGCAGCCGATTTAATCGGCTAATGATTTCGCAAATGCCTTCATTATGAGCATGGCAACTGCGGCACCCGGATCCTTTAGGTTGCGGGACATCTCGCCTCTGGTTGCGGCTCTTCCGTGTACGGCAATCATAGTTGCCGTATTCTCAAATCCTTCTTCTGCGGCTTTGGCAGATGCATTTGCAGCAGCTTGTAAGGATTCTCCTTTATCTATCCTTTCTCTTAAAGCTATTAGAGCAGGATTCAATCCATCCAAGAAGGTCTTATCTCCGACCTTTGCTTTTCCTCGGTTCATGACTCCATCCATGTAAGCGCTAAACAGTTCTACGATATCGTAGTCGGTCAGTTCTGTTTTTCCTTTAAGCACCTTTCCGGCCTGCATGAAACCGGAGGCCATTAGCGTTCCCATCGTGGAAGGGACTGCGACAGACATAGCCTTTCCGGCTGTATATAGCAGCTTTCCGACATCGGTTTCCGTTCCGTCGGAAATCGCGTTGTAAGCCGCTAAATAACCATCCGACATGGTCAATCCCAGGTCTCCGTCGCCTACGACGCTGTCGAGCTGTATCAAATAATCTTTGTTTTCTGCCATGATATCTTTTATTTCACCGATTAATTTAATTAAATAAATAGTATTCATCATAATGCCTCCCGTCATTATACTTGTGTAAAGAAGGGGGTACGTGCAGGTGCCTCCAGATATTTCTTAAGTTCATCGTCCAACTTCAGGAGCGATATTGAAAAGCCGGCCATCTCGATGGCTGTGGCATATTCTCCGACATAATAGCGGTGTACTTTAATGTTCTTTTCTTTTAAATACTGATCAATTCTTCTTGTTACAATATATTGCTCGTCTAAGGGAGTGGAACCCAGTCCGTTAACCAGTACGGCTACTTCGTCTCCGCTCACGTAAGGAATGTCGGCCACGATTTTATCCAGCATTTCGGTAACTATCTGATCCGCAGGCTCTAATTTTCCACGCCTGATGCCGGTCTCGCCGTGAATTCCCATACCAATTTCCATTTCATCTTCTCCGATTTCAAATCCGGGTTTTCCTACTCGCGGAACGATGCAGGGACTTAACGCTACGCCCATAGTCCTTACGTTGGCAGCTGCTTTCTCCGCGATGCGTTTTACTTCATCCAGATCAAGCATGGCATCTGCCGCTGCTCCCGCACATTTATATACAAATACAATACCGGCTACACCCCTTCGCGTATTTTTTTCGCCGGGAGAAGCAGGACCTGCGGAGGCTACGTCCTCGCCCGCAACCACGCTCTCGACACGAATTCCTTCTTCAAAATCAGCCATTTCGGCAGCCATATCAAAGTTAAAGATATCTCCGTTATAGTTTCCGTAAATATAAAGAACCCCTGCGCCGCTGTCTATTTCTTTCGTTACGGCTAACATTTGCTCTGCGCTGGGAGATTGAAAAACGTCACCGACACAGCAGCCGTCAAGCATCCCCAGCCCAACATAACCGAGGAACAGAGGCAGATGACCGGATCCGCCGCCCGTTGCAATTCCTACCTTACCTTCTTTTTTATTGGCGGTTACCAGACATCTTAAGTCATCTGCCGTGTATGTTATTAAATCCGGGTGCGCAATATATAATCCCTCCAGCATCTCATTTACATAGTCTTCAGGCTTGTTAATTATTTTTTTCATTTGTTTTCCTCCTATAGGTATAAGACTTTATCTTAAAAGTAACGCTGCTTCACAATCATATGATTTGTATGTAATCTTCCTCTTTGTAATCCACGACCGTACAGTCATTAAAATAAGTGCGTTCGGGAAGTACTATCATAATATGAATTTTATTCTCGCTTACGGGAAAAGGAGCTAAGTGCCATACTCCAGTACGAATCGAGACAAAGGTTCCTTTCGGTACAATAAAAGCTTCTGTCAATTCGGGTACCGGTTTATTGGAAGGCGGTGCAACATACAAAATCATATCTCCGTCTAGCGGTATCATGCCTTCGCTTGTTAAATTGTGGTATTCACTCGATTTTATAATCATTGGATCCGCTTTTTCCGATACCAATGAGGAAAATCCTACAGGCATATCTCCCGATACGGGAAACAGCACATGGTCATGAAAAAAAGCGCCTAAATTGTTGCCGGTAGGGCGAAGCATGTCGAAATAACTGCCATATGGTTCGAACCCTTCTTTTGTCAATTGCTTTGCTTTAATTGTTCTCATTGTTTTTTCGCCTTTCTTTCCATATTTTTGCTATCCATGAATGAAGTGAAGATCATGATAAATATTAATATCAAGCCCCATACAAATGTTTTTACAAACGAATTTACACGTAAGATGTTGAATGCGCTGGAAACTAACTGCAATACAATGATGGATAAAGTAACGCCCAACACTTTTCCTTTTCCGCCGTCCGGATTTGTTCCTCCGAGTACAACGATTAACAGGCTTAGTAAGGTAAAAGAGGTTCCGTAATCGGACTTCGCAGAATTGTAGTGAGATGCCATCAAAATCCCACTGACAGCTCCTAATATGCCGGAAATCCCATATGTAATAATAGTAACCTTCAGATTGTTAATACCCGAATATCGTGAAGCTACCTCGTTAGTTCCTTTAAAGCTCAGATGCTGTCCGTAAACGGTAGATTTCAACAGATAAGATATAATAACGGCTATTATGGCAAACAATAGTACTGCGATAGGGATACCTAAGACGGTTCCGTTTGCAATGTATCCGAATTCCTGAGGAAGCCCTGTTAATGCGGGTCCCTTGGTGATGGCAAGACCCAGTCCGGTAAAAAGCTGCAATCCGCACAAGGTAACGAGCATAGGGGGAATCTTAAGATAACCGATTAGAGCACCGTTGAAAATTCCGCATAATAATCCGGTCAGCAAAGCAGCCAATATACCGAAAGGTATGGACTCAATTCCGCCGTCCATTTTTAACATGACAACTGTGCCCACGATGCCGGACAGATTCGCAATTCCGACTAAAGACAAATCAATCCCTCCCGAGATCATGGCTAACATCATTCCAAAGGAGAGAATGCCGAATTCCGGAAACTGTATACACATACCCTGCAAATTTGTCACGCTTAAAAATGACTTTGGTGATAAGATTCCCATAATTGCAAAAATAAATACTGCTATGAAGAATAGGGTCACGATATTTTTATCTGAAGTTTTTACCTTTAAAATAAAATTTTTCATTAATCTTTCCTCCCTAAACTTTCGCACTGTTAGCAATTTTCTTTGCTCTTATAGATGTTATGGATGTTCCGATTACGATAATCATTCCGACAACAAAGGTTTGAAAATGAGTGGGAACTCCAAGCATAATCAGATTATTCTGAACGAGAGTTATCAAGCTTACGCCCAGAATGGTACCGATAACCGTACCGTGACCGCCTGTTATCCGCGTTCCGCCGACAACAACCGCAGCGATTACCATCATTTCGCTTCCCATTAATACCTGCGGACTTGCCTGCCGCATTAAGATCATGTAGGTAATACCTCCGATACCGGCAAAAAATCCGGAAGTCATATATATGATGAATTGGATCTTGGTTACATTAAAACCGGCTATTCTGGCCGCATTTTTATCTCCGCCTATGGCATATATACCTCTGCCAAGCATAGTAAATTTGAGAATCACATAGGCAGCGATACATACTGCAATAGGAATCAGAATTAAAGCTGTCAACTGATAAGTGATTCCATCTGGGCTCGTATATGTATAGATAAATGCTTTGGATAATTGGTCGATATTATCCGGTATATTAGAAATTTCATCGGTACCGAGAAAAGCGAGAGTGGCTCCGTTCACTACGGAACTTACGCCGAGAGTTGCAATTAATGGAGCAATCTTAAACCTAACAATTAAAAACGCATTTAAGGCACCGAAAGCCATGCCGATCAAGCCTGCCATGGCAAAGGCCAAAATAGGACTATCCAATCCTGTGAACAATAAAAACTTGATAGTAGCATATAATGATATACAGGATATTGCCGGAAAAGAAACATCTATACCGCCGGAGATGATGACAATCATTTCGCAAATAGCAAATATAAGTGTTACCAACATCGAGCGGGATAGCGATATCAACGTTGCAGTTCCAAAGAAAACAGGGTTTACGATTCCTATCAGCATGGAAAGCCCAAAGATAATGTATACAACAATCATTTCGTTTGTTGACAAATTATTTTTTAATCTTTTTTTCATTTCCATCCTCCTGTTACTTTCCGCTCAATAATTTGGTCAGAGTTATCTCATCTAAGTCGCCGGCGTTCAGTTCGCCTGAGGGTTTACCGTTTTTCATAACTAAGATTTTATTGCAATTTTGAATTAATTCCTGCAAATCGTCGGAAATAATGATGATGCCTACGCCCTTAGAGGCCAAATTGTGTAATATTTTATGGATATCTGATTTGGAACCTACATCTACACCCACGGTAGGACCGTTTAGAATCAATAAGTCGGGATTTGTGTTAAGCCATTTTGCAATTACCATTTTTTGTGCGTTTCCGCCCGATAATGTTCTGATATTGGGCTTAGGCGACGGAGCGGCACAACCGATCTTACGAATCCATTCTTCCGTTACCCGATACATTTCCGAGTGATTGAGTCTTCCTTTTGTGAGATATTTCTGTATGGAGGCAGAGACTGTATTGTCTTGGATGGAACGGTCTAAAAACAAACCCTGAGTAAGCCTATCCTCCGGAACATATCCAATTTTATGCTTAACCGCATCCATTACCGATTTAATTTCTATTTCTACTCCGTTTAAAAGTATGGTACCCTTGTCCGCGGGGGCGATACCGAATAATGCATCGCCTATTTCCCCGCGTCCGGAACCAAGCAGTCCCGTTATACCAAGTACATCCCCTCTATGTAAAGTGAAATTTACATCTTGAAATACGCCTTCTTTTGTTAAGTGGCTGACTTTTAATATTTCTTGTTCCGATTTTTCCGGTCGATATGTAACTTCATCAATATCTCTTCCTGTTAGGCATTTTATAAACCGGACTTTGTCGAATTCTTCTATTAATCCGGTCGCTACGTTTTCTCCGTTTCGCAGAATTGTTAATCTATCCGCTATCTCGTATATTTCGTTCATTTTATGATTGACTATTACAATTGCCATCCCTTTTGCTTTTAATCTTCTGATAATAATATTCAGTTTTTCTACTTCTTTTGCCGTCAGGGCCGTGGTCGGTTCATCCAATATCAATAGCTTCGCATCATTGATGATCGCTCTGCAGATTGCTACCATCTGTTTATTAGCTACGGACAGCCTTTCGACCAGTATGTCGGGGTCAATGTGTGCCCCGATTTGCTCCATAGCCTCCAAAGCTAACTGCCTTGCCTTTTTCCACTGCATTCTTTTGGCACCTGTCATAAGAGCTCTATTCATCGCTATGTTTTCTGCTACCGAAAGATTAGGGAATACAGCAAAGTCCTGATATATAACTTGAATTCCCATGCGTATTGAATCAATAGGATCCAGGTGATTTATCTTTTTGCCGTCTATGTATATGCTGCCTTCGGTTGCATCGTGCGCACCGGAAATAACTTTGATCAAAGTCGACTTTCCACAGCCGTTTTCTCCTGCCAAGCAGTGTATTTCACCTGAGTTTATAGTAAGATCCACACCCTTTAAGGCATGTACTCCTCCAAATGATTTTTTTATATTCTCAAGTCTTAAAAAAGCGTCTGCCATACTTTTCACATCCATTCTTCTTTTAAAATGCGAACCCCATACATTCTTTTGGAAGCTATGAAAGGTTCGCATTTTGCAAATGAAATTATATTATATATTCTGCATAAATACCGTTGAGCTTCGGATTAAAAAATCATTTGCTTAGAAGTCATATGCAGGGTCATCTACGTTATCTTTTGTTACGTCAATCCATGCCTGTCCCTTCAGAACTTTGCCTTCAAGTGTCAAATCCTGATAACCTTCCACGCCCAGATCCAAGCCGTTCTCGATTGCTTCGCCATTTAATACCTTAAGTGCAAGCTGAATCATTGCTTTTCCTGCTAAAGAGGGATCCCAGAAGGAGATCATCTCAATGGTTCCGTCTTTTACATATTTACCGGAAACTGAAACAAGGGATGTTCCCGCAATTTTAACTTTTCCGCTAAGACCTAATTCCTGAACTGCTAATGCTGCACCGGCAACATCGGGCATTGCAGAGCCTTGGATTGCAGCTATGTTTGAGTTGGCTGTCAATGCTTCTTTTACTTTATCGTAAGATTTGGACTGATCATCGGCTGTCTCTATTTTATCGCCGGATTGCTTCATATCAGGGTAATTAGCCTCTTGGTATGCTTTGGCAGCATCAACCCATTGGTTATGTGATTCCGATGTAAGAGAGCCGACTTCAAATAAATATTCGCCCTTACCTCCGGTAGCTTCTCCCAACACTTTCATGAAGTGTTCACCGTAAGCGGCATTATCGAATGCTTCAATATCATAATCAATGTTTTCCATACCGGATGCCTCATGAGCTATTACAACAATTCCTGCATCTCTGGCTTTTTTAAGAACCGGCTCTAAGGATTCTGTTGAGAAAGGAACTACACAGATAGCATCTACGCCCTGGGAGATCAAATCTTCGATAACTTGTGCCTGAAGAGCGCCGTCTCCTTCTGAAGGCCCTGTATAGAAAGCGTCAACGCCGGTTTCTTTCGCGTATTCTTTTACCCCTGTTTCCATTCTTTGAAACCAAGCGATGCTAGTTAACTTAGGAACAACTGCAATCTTATAATCGGTGTTTTTGGTTGTTTCTTCTGCAGGAGCGGCGGTTTCTTCCGTCGCAGAAGTCTCGGCTGCCGGTTTTTCTGTTTCTGCCGCTTTTTCACCGGAACCGCAAGCTGTCAATGATGCTACCATAGTCAAGCATAATAACACACTAAGTAATTTCTGTTTCATCTTTTCTCCTCCTTGGTTTTGCACAATGGCAATTTAGTTGTGTTTTAGTAATAATTTAGCTATAATTTTGTGAATATAGCTAAATTATAGCATTCGAAATATATCAAGTCAATACTTAATTATTTAAAATTATCTTAATTAATATAAATTTATCCAATTTCTTTGTCTAATATAACCATAGAAAAAATCACTTAGTCAAAACAGCAGAAAATAGAATTTAGTTGATTTTACTAAATCAATATATAATATAGTATCAAATACAGTATTCTATTGAGTAATTAAATTCTCATTGTTTGAATAAAATATTAAATGTAATATGCTGCTTAGTGAAAACTAATGGTAAGGTAAGTTATAAATTTAAATGACATTTTTGTTATAGGAGAGGTATTTCTATTGTGAATCTGTCCAAGATAAAAACCGGAAAAATAAGTGAGATCTGTTTTTCGACGCTGGAAGCGATATGCGAGGTGCTGGATTGCCAACCCGGTGACATTCTGGAATATCAGAAGAAACCGGGAGGCGAAGGTGACAAGCAATTCGAACAAGGGAGCAATTCGGATTTTAGAGAACAGTAATAACTTTATATACAATATATGAAATATAGGAAAGTAAAAGAAAGATGCCGATTTTGCGCTTAACCGTCTTTCCAAACCATGAGATAATAAATACAAACACAGTAAGTATTATCATTAAAAAAGCATCCAAGAAAAGGGTATTATCTACCGGTATTGGTGAAATGGTAGAAGAAAGCCCCAGAACTAAGAGTATGTTGAAGATATTGCTTCCTATGCAGTTCCCAAGTATGATATCCGGCTCCTTTTTTATTGCGGCCATTACACTCGTAATAAGTTCAGGCATTGTTGTGGAAATCGCGACGACAGTAAGTCCTATCAGAGTCTCGCTTAACCCCAGGCTTTGAGCTATGTGAGTACTGCTTTGCACCGTGAGCTTTCCGCCGATAAAGAGACCGGCAAGTGAAAGAACAGAAAAAACCACAAGTTTTAATAGACTTTCTTGATTTGCCTTTTCTATAACCTCTTGTGATAATTGATTGCCATCTGAGTCCGTATCAATATCACCTTCCGCATCTATCTGTATCATCATGGAAGATTTTGCTCCCTTGATAATATATAGAATAAACCCAATAAAACCAAATATAAGTATAATTCCTTCTATACGAGAAAGCCGGGCGCCGGAAAAAAGCATTGCGGTTAACAGGAGCTGTATACCAATCAGCATAGGAATCTCCCGTTTAACAACAGTATCCTTTACCTGTAAAGGAATTATGATTGCGGATATACCAACAATTAAAGCTACATTGGACAAAGCACTTCCAATTATATTGCCAAGAGTAAGCTGATTGGCGCGGGCTATCCCTGATACAATCCCAACAGCCAATTCGGGTGCGCTTGTACCAAATGCAACTACAGTAATGCCGATAACAAAAGAGGAAACGCCATACCGCTTGGCTATTTTCGAAGATGAATCAATTAATACATCGGCACTTTTAATTATCATAATCAACCCTAAGATTAATAAAAAGTATTGCATATAAATCTCCTTTCAATCCCTTCAAATAAATAAAGCAGAAAACCTCTAACAAAGTTCTCCACCTTTAAAGTTCAAACCTGAAGCAATTATCTGTTCATAAACAGTATTATTAACACTAATATTTGTGATTTTACATTGCAAAAAATAAAAAGTCAAGGTATTTTGCCATCAGCAGATAGATAATCTGCGGCAAAGAGAAGAGGAAATATTTATTTAAACAGTTGACAAATCCATATTTTTCTCCTAAAATCTAATCACGAATAAGGAAGTGGCGAAGAAGAGGATTAGTACGGATAAACTGTGTATCAGAGAGAGAGCCGTTTGGTGTGAGGCTCTTATGCAAGCATCCCGAACCGGCCTTGGAGCTCCGCATGAATGATAAGTGCGGCGTAGCGTCGGCGTTAACGGCAGGATAAGAGAATGCAATATAAGTGTGATGCATAGTATAATAAGCATTGGGCATCGTACGGCATTAATAAGGGTGGTAACGCCGGGTTTTCGGTCCCTATTGGGGATGAAGCCCGGTATTTTTTATGTAATAGAAAGGAATTCCTGTTACATAAAAAATGGATGCGCAGCTATGTGCACAATGAAAAGCGTCGCTGCCGGAGTCCTTGATTGCGAGAGTGCTCGAAATACACTTTTGTTATGACAAAAGCCAATAGTCAGAATAAGAATAAAGTGAAAAAATAAAAGGAGAAAGAAAATGGCTGACAAGAAATTAGTAGAGGCGATAACGTCTATGGATGAAGACTTTGCACAGTGGTATACGGACGTAGTAAAAAAAGCGGAGTTGATTGATTATTCAAATGTAAAGGGGTGCATGGTTTACAAGCCGGCAGGATATGCGATCTGGGAATTGATTCAGAGACAGCTTGATGATATGTTCAAAGCCACGGGAGTGGAAAATGTTTATATGCCGATGTTCATTCCCGAAAGCTTGCTGGAAAAAGAAAAAGACCATGTAGAGGGCTTTGCGCCGGAAGTGGCTTGGGTAACCCACGGCGGATTAAACCCTTTGCAGGAAAGAATGTGTGTCAGACCTACATCGGAGACGCTTTTTTGCGATTTTTATAAAGGGGATATCCACTCCTACAGAGATTTACCGAGAGTTTATAATCAGTGGTGTAGCGTAGTGCGTTGGGAAAAGGAGACGAGACCTTTCCTTCGTTCCAGAGAATTCTTATGGCAGGAAGGGCATACGGCGCATAGCACTGCGGAGGAAGCGCAGGAGAGAACGGAGCAGATGCTGAACGTATATGCTCAGTTCTGTGAAGAAGTACTGGCTATTCCTGTTGTAAAAGGACGCAAGACAGATAAAGAGAAGTTTGCCGGTGCAGAAGCTACTTATACTATTGAAGCTCTAATGCATGACGGAAAAGCACTGCAGTCGGGAACGAGCCACAATTTTGGAGACGGGTTTGCGAAAGCATTCGGCATTCAGTTTACGGATAAGGACAATACGCTGAAATACGTGCACCAGACTTCCTGGGGTATGTCCACGAGGATTATCGGTGCTATCATTATGGTGCACGGTGACAATTCCGGCTTAGTGCTTCCGCCTAAGGTTGCGCCTACTCAGGTTATGATTGTTCCGATTCAGCAGAAAAAGGAAGGGGTACTTGATAAGGCTTATGAGCTTAAAGCCAGACTTAAGGATTTCCGCGTGAAGGTGGATGATTCCGATAAGAGCCCCGGCTGGAAATTCTCCGAGCAGGAAATGAGAGGTATCCCCCTTCGGATTGAACTCGGACCTAAGGATATCGAGGCGGGCAAATGCATAATCTGCCGTCGCGATAACGGAGAAAAGACAGAGGTTCATTTGGAGGATTTGGAGAGGGCGGTAGCCGATACCCTTCAGGATATTCATAAGAGTATGTTCAATAAGGCGAAAGCGCATTTGGATGCACACATTTATGAAGCGAGAAAAAAAGAGGAATTTATTAAGATATTTAATGAAAAATCCGGTTTTGTGAAAGCGATGTGGTGCGGAGAAAGAGAATGTGAGGAGCAAATAAAGGAAGATATGAGTGTTACCAGCCGCTGCATGCCTTTTGAGCAGGAATGTTTATCCGATACGTGTGTTTATTGCGGGAAACCTGCGAAGAAAATGGTTTATTGGGGAAGAGCATATTAAGCATATTAATAAAAAATTGCCGGAGTCGCAAGTCGTCTCCGGCAATTTTTCTTAAAATCAGAAAAATCAGAAATATTTTATTCTAATTTAAGCTTCCTCGAAAGAATCTTTTCCAACACCGCAAACGGGGCAAGCCCAATCGTCCGGAAGATCTTCGAAAGCTGTGCCGGGAGCAATATCTCCGTCAGCATCTCCGATTTCAGGGTCATAAATGTAACCACAGGCAGTACATACATACTTTTTCATAATTCATTAATCCTTTCTCTAAGTTTTTTATGATAATTAGTTTATCTAATTATTCCTCAACTTTTTCTTCGACGCTGTGTAATTTCACAAGCTTACTTAAATATTCGAATCTCTCTTTTGCATTTTCCGCTGCAGCGCTAAACAGTTCAGCCGCTTTTTCAGGATTTGATCTCCTCAAAGTATCATATCTGTTCTCTCCTGCAAGGAACTCTTCGTAAGCGAGAGTCGGCTCCTTGCTGTCTAGAATAAACGGATTCTTACCTTCATTCTTAAGTGAAGGATTGTAGCGGAACAAATGCCAGTATCCTGAATCAACAGCTTTGGCTTCTTCATGTTGAGAGCTACCCATACCGGAACGGATACCGTGGCTGATACAAGGTGCGTAAGCGATAATTAAAGAAGGACCGTCATATTTTTCTGCTTCCGCAATAGCTTTTACTGTCTGGTTATAGTCGGCACCCATAGCAATCTGCGCTACATATACATAGCCGTAGCTCATGGCAATGCTTGCCAGGTCTTTCTTCTTCATAACTTTTCCGCCCGAAGCGAATTTAGCCGTAGAACCCGTAGGAGTAGCCTTGGAGGACTGACCGCCGGTATTGGAATATACTTCCGTATCGAATACCATGATGTTTATATCCTGTCCGCTCGCAAGTACATGATCGAGACCGCCGAAACCGATATCATATGCCCATCCGTCACCACCGAAGACCCATTGCGATTTTTTGGAGAAGAAATCTTTTTCTTTCAGTAATTCTTGTGCTTTAGGCGATGCATCGCTTTCCAAGGCAGCAATTAATTTATCGGTAGCGGCTCCGTTTAAAGCTCCATCCGTGAAAGTATTCAACCATTCTTGTGAGGCTTCTTTCAAATTTCCTGCCGAATTGTCGGCAAGTATTACTATTTCTTCTTTCAGACGTCCTCGAATAGCTTTTTGAGCGAGCGTCATGCCATAACCGAATTCGGCGCCATCTTCAAAGAGTGAGTTTGACCATGCGGGTCCCTGCCCCAGTTCATTTACGGTATATGGCGTGGAAGGAGAGGAGTTGCCCCAGATAGAAGAACAACCGGTAGCATTTGCAATATACATTCTGTCTCCGAATAGCTGGGTTACCAATCTTGCATAAGGTGTTTCTCCGCAACCTGCACATGCGCCTGAGAACTCCAAAAGAGGACGCTTAAACTGGCTGCCTTTTACAGTGGTTTCTTTGAATTTTTCCACTGCTTCCGTTTTTACAGGAAGAGATTTCGCATAATCGAAATACTGCTGTCTTTCTTCGTGCTCGTTGATAGGGCACATAGTAAGAGCTTTCTTTCCTTGTTTGCCGGGGCAAACTGCTGCACAGGAACCGCATCCGGTACAATCCACTTCGGAAACATTGATGGAAAATACGTACCCGGGCATGCCGAGCATAGGAAGGGACATCATACCTTCGGGAGCATTTGCTTTTTCTTCTTCGGTCATAGCCGCAGGACGGATGACAGCATGAGGACAAACAAAGGCACAGCGGTTACATTGAATACAGTTTTCCGGTATCCATTCCGGAACTTCGGTTGTTACATTTCTTCTCTCATGTGCGGCGGAACCGGAAGGCGTGGAGCCATCCACATATTTAGTAAAAGCAGATACCGGAAGAGAATTGCCTTCCTGTGCATTTACTATTTTTTGCACATGTTCTACGAAGTCGATAACTTCCGGACGATCCGGAAGCAGTTTTGCATCCAAGGGTTCATATTCCGCGTTCAGCCATTCTTTGGGTACGTTAACCTTCACTACGCTGTCGATACCTCTGTCGATAGCGTCAAAGTTCATCTGAACAATTTTATCGCCTTTCTTCCTGTAGCTTACCTCAGCCGCATCTTTCATAAGCTGGCGAACTTCTTCAATAGGTATAATATTTGCAAGACGGAAAAATGCTGCCTGCAGAATCGTACTGATTTTGTCGTTCAAGCCGATTTCCTTACCTATCTCAATGGCATCTATAATGTAGAAATTAATGTTATGCTCTGCAATATAACGTTTTACCTGTCCGGGAATATAATCATCCAGTTCTTTTTCCTTCCAGTAGCAGTTCAACAGGAAGGTACCGCCGTCTTTAACATCCTGTACCATATTGTACTTATGAAGGTAGGTCGGGTTGTGGCAGGCAACGAAATCCGCCCGGTTAACCAAATAGGTGGAGCGGATGGGAGAATCGCCGAACCTCAGATGGGATACGGTAATACCTCTGGATTTTTTGGAATCATAATCAAAGTACGCCTGTACATACTTATCCGTATGATTTCCTATAATCTTAATGGAGCTCTTATTCGCACTGACAGTTCCGTCTCCGCCAAGCCCCCAGAATTTGCAGCCAATAGTGCTTTCCGGTTCGGTATAAATATTCTCTTTGATATCTAAAGACAAATGAGTAACATCATCGACAATACCAATTGTAAATACCTTTTTGCCATTTTCGGGCGAATTGTTAAATACTGCATTGATATGGCTCGGAGTAGTGTTTTTGGAGCTGAGACCGTATCTTCCGGAGAAAACGGGTATATTATGAAACTTTGTGTCGCGCAGTGCAGCGATTACATCCAGGTAAAGAGGCTCGCCCATAGCACCTGGTTCTTTTGTCCGGTCGAGCACGCTTATCTGGGTTACTGAATCGGGAATTACGTTCAGTAAATGCTTCGCACTGAAAGGACGATAAAGATGTACTTCAACGAGACCGGTCTTCTGTCCTTTATTATTTAAGAAGTCTATGGTTTCTTTAATGGTTTCACATACGGAACCCATGGCAATTATAATATGAGAAGCGTCTTCTGCTCCGTAGTAATTAAACAAACCGTAGTTTGTTCCTATTTTTTTATTAATTTTATCCATATAGGATTCTACCAGCTCGGGCAGAGCATTGTAGAAGCTGTTGCTCGCTTCCCTTGCCTGAAAAAAGATATCCGGATTCTGCGCGGAACCCATTATTCTCGCATGGTTAGGGTTCAAAGCATTTTTTCTGAATTCGGAAATAGCATCCATGTCCGCGAAGCTTTTTAAGTCCTCATAATCCCATATTTCTATTTTCTGCATTTCATGAGAAGTGCGGAAACCGTCAAAAAAGTTAATAAAAGGAACCTTTCCTTTAATTGCGGTAAGATGTGCAACGGGCGTTAAATCCATAACCTCCTGTACGCTTCCGCTGGCCAGCATTGCCACACCGGTCTGACGACAGGAATATATATCGGAATGATCTCCAAAAATGGAAAGAGCATGGGTCGCTATGGTCCTGGCCGCAACATTGAATACACCGGGAAGAAGTTCACCGGCAATTTTGTATAAGTTGGGTATCATAAGCAATAGGCCCTGAGATGCAGTAAAAGTAGTAGTCAGAGCGCCGGCTGCAAGGGAACCGTGAACAGCACCGGCGGCACCGGCTTCAGATTGCATTTCCGTCACCTTGACAGTCTGACCGAAGATATTTTTACGGCCTTCGGTAGCCCATTCATCTGTCACTTCTGCCATGGTGGAAGAAGGGGTAATTGGGTAGATTGCCGCCACATCACTATAAGCATAGGAAACGTGAGCAGCAGCTTGGTTACCATCCATTGTTTTCTTTTTTCGTGCCATGTTGAAACCTCCTTTTGTTTGTTTAAAGCGATCATTATTATTAAAACCATCGCAGACATTTCTTCCGCGAAGGAAGTGCCTTCTTAAAAAACATACAAGAAAACAAATGCTAATAGTAATGATTACTGTAATTGTTATATTATCATATTAAATTTTTTATTACTATACAATTTTTCTCATTAATTGTACTTTTTATAATACAAATTATAAAACAAATTAGGGTAGAAATAAAGCATATATTATTGTAAAATCTTTAACATAAATAAATAATCGGAAAAGCGCTTTCGAACCGATAAGATAAGGAGATAATTATGAATGTATTAGTTATAAACTGTGGAAGTTCATCGTTAAAATATCAGCTAATAAACAGTAAAACCGAGGAAGTCCTTGCGAAAGGGTTATGCGAAAGAATCGGTATTGATGCGAGCTCCATAGTTCATCAGCCGGCGGGAGGAAAAAAGTGGAAAAGAGAGGTGGACATGCCAGATCATACGGCGGCTGTAAAGCTGATGATTGAAACGTTAACGGATAAAGAGACAGGGGTAATCAGTTCTCTTGATGAAATAGATGCGGTGGGGCATCGAATTGTTCACGGTGGAGAGAAATTTGCGTCTTCCGTAATCATTACGGAAGAGGTGCAAAGGCAGGTAGAAGAGTGTAATGATCTGGCACCTCTCCATAACCCTGCAAATCTGATCGGAATCCGTTCCTGCAGAGAAGTGATGCCTGATGTGCCTATGGTAGGAGTGTTCGATACCGCTTTTCATCAGACTATGCCTCCAAAAGCGTATATGTACGGACTTCCCTATGAATATTATAAAAATTATAAAGTCAGGAGATACGGCTTTCACGGAACGAGCCATGACTTCGTTTCTCAAAGAGCGGCCGAGATTCTCGGAAAAGACAGAAAGGATCTGAGGATTATTGTCTGTCACCTCGGAAATGGTGCCAGTGTATCCGCCGTCAAATACGGGCAATCTGTGGATACCTCTATGGGACTGACGCCTCTCGAAGGACTGATTATGGGAACGAGAAGCGGAGATATAGATCCGGCGATCATAACCTTTACTGCCAAGAAGGAGAACATCTCTGCAGAGGAAATGATCGATATATGCAACAAAAAATCGGGAGTCCTCGGCTTATCAGGAGGTTTATCCAGCGACTTCAGAGATTTGGCGGAAGCGGCCGCAGACGGAAATGACAGTGCCAAAACAGCGCTGGAAACCTATGCGTACAGGGTAGGCAAATATATAGGAGCTTATGCGGCGGCAATGAACGGTGTCGATATCATCGCATTTACTGCGGGAGCGGGCGAGAATAACGCGGAAGTCCGCAAATTAATCGGGCAATATATAGGATTCCTCGGAACGAATATCGATGATGAAAAAAATAAAATCCGCGGAAAAGAAGTTATTCTTTCCGATGAGGGTTCGAAAGTAGTTACTATGGTCGTACCCACCGACGAAGAACTTGCCATAGCGCGGGAGACGGTAAGGTTAGTAAAATGAGATAATACTGATATATTTGGGAAAGCATCACTTATAGATTGCAGTCAGGCTGTTAGAAAGGATTTTTATGTACATTGAACTGCCGGAAAAGGTTAAAGAAATTATATCCGTCATTGAAGGTGCCGGATATGAAGCGTATGCCGTCGGAGGATGCGTAAGAGATTCGATTCTTGGACGAGTGCCGGATGACTGGGATATCGCTACTTCGGCGAAACCGGATAAAATAAAGGAGCTTTTCAGAAGGACTGTGGATACGGGCATTAAACATGGAACGGTTACCGTGCTTATGGATAAGGAAGGCTTTGAAGTGACTACGTATCGGATTGACGGGGAATATGAAGACAGCAGGCATCCGAAAGATGTCACTTTTACTTCCGATATCGCGGAGGATCTGAAGCGAAGGGACTTTACAGTCAATGCCATGGCGTATAATGACAGCCGTGGCTTAATCGACATATTCTGCGGAATAGAAGATATCGATAAGAAAATCATACGCTGTGTGGGCAAACCGAAGGATCGGTTTTCGGAGGATGCCTTGCGCATGATGCGGGCGGTACGCTTCTCGGCTCAGCTCGGATATTCTATTGAAGGCAGAACTAAAACGGCGATTGGTGAAATGGCGGGGAACCTGAGGAATATAAGTGCGGAACGTATTCAGACAGAGCTTCTTAAACTGCTGCTCTCACCTCATCCCGATTACCTGAGGATCTGCTATGAAGTGGGAATTACAAAGGTAATCCTGCCGGAGTTCGATCGTTGTATGGAGACGCAGCAGAAGAATCCGCACCACATTTATTCGGTAGGAGAGCATACGCTGCATTCCATTCAGGCGGTGGAAGCCGATAAAGTCCTTCGACTTGCTATGCTGTTTCACGATATAGGAAAGCCGGAGACGAAAAAGAGAGATTGCTTCGGGACCGACCATTTTTATAGTCATGGATCGGTAGGCGCAAGTATTGCGAAAGCGGTGCTTCGCAGGCTGAAATTCGATAATGATACAATTAATAAGGTGTCGAAGCTGGTTCTTTATCACGATTATGACATTCATATGTCTTCCGCGGGCATCCGAAGAGCCATTTATAGAATCGGAGAGGATATTTTTCCGTATATTTTTGCCGTAAAGCGTGCGGATGCTTTAGCCCAAAGCGAATACAAGAGGGAGGAGAAGTTAAGGACGCTGGAAGAGCTGGAGCGGATTTATGCGCAGGTACTCGAAGCAAAAGAGTGTGTTTCCCTCAGGATGCTTGCCGTAACGGGCAAGGATCTCATAGAGGACGGTATGACTCCGGGGAAAGAGCTGGGAGAGGTTTTAAAACAGCTTTTGGAGGTCGTATTGGAGGAGCCGAAGCTGAATACGAAAGAAGAACTTTTGAAATATGCGCGCATGATAAAATCGTAAAAATGAATTTGGATTATGTGAAAAACAATAGATGAATACTTTGCCATATCATCTCATAAGATAGGATAGAACTACGATATGGGGGGTATTCATGTGAATGACAGGGCAGTCAGCGTTCTTGAAAACTATGATATAGACGTGCTTCGAACATGGAAAGGCCGAGGAGCAATTTTATGCGACTCCAATAAAGGCCTGCTTATTCTGAAAGAATATGTGGGGCCTAAGGATAAAATATTTTTTCAGGATGCGCTGCTTAATTCGATAAAAAAGCAGGGTTTTTATATGGTGGAATCCATCCTGAAATCGAAGGATGGAGAACTGGTTGTTTATGACCAGGATAAAATGCCATACATATTAAAAACTTATTTTGACGGCAGGGAGTGTAACATTCGTGATACCAAGGAATGTATACAAGCCGTAAAGACATTGGCCTGCCTTCATAACGCTTCCGATATGCCCGGATTTCAAGGAAGTTATGACGATATAGGATTTAAAATCGACAAGGAATATGAAAAGCATAATAAAGAGCTGCGCAAAGTCAGGAAGTTTTTGCGGGAAAAAAGCCAGAAGACAAATTTTGAAATATTTTTGTTAAAGCATTATGATTATTTCTTCGACCTCGCACTTCAGGTAACGGAAGAGGTGCGCTTTTATTTGCGGGAAACCCCGTCTGCGCACGGGAAGAAATCCTGTATTGTATGTCACGGAGATTACCAATATCACAATATCCTTGTTCTTAACGGCAGCGCGGCAGCTCAGACCAACAATACTTTTGCGGTTATCAATTTTGAAAAATGTGTCAGAGATAACCCGGTCAGAGACCTATATCTCTTTATGCGCAAGCTGCTGGAGAAAAGCAACTGGTCGGAAGAACTGGGAATGACCTTGCTAGAAGCGTACAGCAGCGAAAGAGCTATGTCGGCGGAAGATTACATCCAGTTGTATTATCGCCTTATATATCCGGAGAAATTTTGGAAAATTGTAAACTTTTATTATAACTCCGGAAAAGCATGGATTCCCGGCCGTAATTTGGAAAAATTGGAGAAGCTTTTAGAACAGGAGCAGGATAAAGTTAAGTTTCTGGAAAATTATAAAAGTACTTACGGACGCTTTTCTTTTGAGATATATTAGTATATAATAACAGAGACATAAAAGGAAATCACCATACGGAGATACGGTATATTTACGAATGAGGAGGTGTATTCATGCGCATTAATTGGGGGAAAGGGATTGCAAAAAGAAAACCGGTTGTTTTTACAGCGGCGGTACTTTTGATATTGACTGCGGGAATAGTCGTAGCAGGAGGATTTCCAATCGAAGGTATGGTAGGTATGGCGCATGAATCCACACATAAAGGATATGATTCGGGATTTGTGATTGCTGAGCCCGGAAGCTATGATTCCGTGGATACGGCCGTTATAAGAGAACTGGATCAGGAAAAAAACAGTATTACTTTTATGAATATAGAGACGGGGAAAAATTACACGCTTACGTATGACGGCACGACTGTTGTTGAAGATAAATACGGAAGTGCAATGGCGATGTCTCAGATGAAAGACGGGGATATTGTAGATGTAACCTTTTTAAAATCAAAGAAAAAGCTTGCAGGGATGAAGCTGTCCGAAAGCGCATGGATTTTCGAGAAGGTTCAGAAATATAGCTTTGATCTCTTAAGTAAGAGCGCGGAAATCGGAGGAAGCGTTTACAGCTTAAGGAATGGTGTGGTCGTTACTTCCGAAAGAAGAGATGCGCAGCTTGAAGACATAATAAACGGCGATATTGTAACGATAAGCGGTATCGGTAATACGGTATACAGTGTGGCGGTGGAACAGGGTCATGGCTACCTGCGGCTCAGCGATGAAGAATACCTGAAGGACGGCTGGATAGAAGTGGGTCAGAGCGTCATTTGCCAGATAACGGAAGATATGCTTCTGGTTGTGCCGGAGGGAACTTACGACGTACATCTGACCGCAGCAGGTATCGATGAAACAAAGAAAGTCACTGTTTATAGAAACCAAGAGGTTACTTTGGACGTAAGCGATGTCAAGGCGGAGGCTCCGAAGGTCGGCAAGATTATCTTTGCGGTAACGCCCAGCGATGCGGTCGTTTATATTGACGGGAGTGAAGTGGATATAACCCAACCCGTGGAAGTAGAGTATGGTGTGCATCAGATGATAGCAAAGGCAGACGGCTATGATTCGATTACGCAATATATTAAAGTCGGTCAGGAACTGGCGAGCATCAGTGTCACTTTGGAAGAGAATGAGGGAGAAAAAGAGGATGACAATTCCTCCAGCGTATCTTCGAATGAACTGACGAGTTCTTATAGGGTATATATCGATTCGCCTTCCGACGTGGAGGTATATGTAGACGGCACTTATATAGGATTGTCTCCGGTTAACTTTAAGAAAGAAGCGGGAACTCATACGATAACATTCAGAAAAACAGGCTATGTTACCAAGAGCTATACGGTTCAGATAGATGATGAAGCAAAGGACGTAACCTATTCCTTTACTGATTTGGTAAGGGAAGACGGTACGACTGCAAGCGGCAACAGTTCATCCGGTACAAGCAGCAGCACTGTAAGCGGTAATTCTGTAAGCGGTAACTCCGTAAGCGGCAATCGATAGGCGATAAGTATTAAACGATGGTAAAACCTTGAAAAATAGGGCAAAAAAGCCAGATTTCCCTTGACAAATTCGCAGAAAACGTCTATAAATATTTATAGGCGTTTCCAAGAGGGGATTGTTAGGAAGAATAATACGAAACTTATTATAATTAGGAGGAAGTTCAATATGAACAAAACAGAATTGGTTGCAGCTATTGCTGATCAGGCTGGGTTATCGAAAAAAGACGCAGAGAAGGCTTTAAAAGCTTTTACAGATGTAGTAGCAGATGAATTAAAGAAAGATGGTAAAGTGCAGTTAGTAGGCTTCGGTACATTTGAAGTTTCCAAGAGAGCAGCAAGAGAAGGAAGAAATCCTCAGAGCGGCGAAGTTATGAAAATTGCAGCTTCCAAGGCTCCTAAATTCAAAGCAGGCAAAGCTTTAAAAGATATTGTTAATGCATAATAAGCAGATGCTGAATCTTATGAGAACCTGGAAACAGGTTCTCTTTGTTTTTAAAGGGAGAATCGATCAATGAGACTCGATAAATATTTAAAGGTTTCCCGTCTTATTAAGAGGCGTACGGTAGCGAATGAAGCGTGCGATGCCGGAAGAGTGCTTATCAACGATAGGCCAGCCAAGGCTTCTTCTAATGTAAAGCAAGGCGATATCATTACGATCCGGTTCGGCAATAAGGATGTAAAAGTAGAAGTACTCGATGTACAGGAAACCGTGAAAAAAGATGAAGCGAAAGAATTGTTTCGGTATATTTAAAAAAGACCTCTCATATAATCTATAAGAGATTGTAGGAGGGGTTTTTCTATGGAAGATTTAAATACTGCGAAGCAGCGTACACATAAATTGATGCTTACAAACAGGAGGACATGTACTATTAGCGGAGTCAGCGATGTGCTGTCTTTTGACATAAAGGAAGTGCTGCTCGAGACGGACCAGGGTATGCTGATGATCAAGGGGGGCGACCTGCATGTCAGCCGTCTGACGTTAGATAAGGGAGAAGTGGATATCGACGGGAAAATAGACAGCTTTACCTATTCGGAAGTGACGGGATATGGCAATAAGGGAGAATCTCTTATTTCAAGGCTGTTTAAATAGGTGATGCATGAGTCAGGACATTGTAAATGAAGTGTACTTTTTACTCGGTTCTATTTTAATGGGAATCATCATTACCTTTGTGTATGATTTTATTCTCATTTGGAGAAAGGTCGTCCGGCATACTCTTTTTTTTATATCCTTGGAGGATTTTGCATTTTGGGTAGCCTGCGCTATCACTGTTTTTTATATGTTGTATGAAGAAAATGACGGAATTCTAAGGTGGTTTGCGGTTTCCGGAGCGGCTCTCGGCATGCTCATATATAAGAAGACTATAGGAAATCACTTTGTAGAAATTATGTCAACCTGTATAAAAAAAGAGATATATTTGATTAGAAAAATATTGAGTTTTGTTTTCAGGCCAATAAATTGGATTCTGAAGAAAATAAAAAAATCTTGTGGAATTTTGCTTCGGAAGCAAAGAAAATTAGCAAAATATATAAAAAAGAAGTTGACGGTTTTCCTAAAAATGCTTAAAATAACATTATGTAAACATTAAAGTAAATTTGCATCTTAATGTTTGCAGTCTAATGAGAAAGGTATGGGGATAATTATGGCGAGGCGAGCGGCTTACCAGAAAAGAAATCAGAATAAGTTCGGCATGTTTCTGGTTACTACGGTAATCGTTATGATGCTGGTCGTGGTGGCGATAAACAGCATTGAGCTGAAGCAGAAGATTGCCATATACGAGGCAAAGGAACAAGCGCTTATGGAACAGATTAAAGAAGAGGAAGAAAGAGCGGAAGAGATTGACGAGTTTGGCAAATATACCCAGACTAAAAAGTATATAGAAGAGGTAGCAAAGGATAAGCTGGGCCTTGTACATGAAGGTGAGATTATTTTTAAAGATGAAGATTAAATGCAGATAACCGGGAATAACGGTATCTGCATTTTTTGTCGCAATAAAAACTGATTTACTGTCCCAGTTTTGACAAATAAGGCAAAATGCTTCTTGTATAATATTCCCTTACAAGAGTAGTGTGAAAAATTCACACGACAAATTCGTACTGTCGCCTCAGTTCACAGACGGCGGCAGAATGATTATAGTGGAGGGATGCATAGTGAAAAAACAGCTTGTGAACGGGGAGGCACCCTTTGATAGTGTTTTGCCGGAATATGGAAAAAGGAAACTTTTAATGTATGCAGATTCCTTTAGGGATTTGGCGAATACATTTACCTATATGCAAAAAGAAAATCAGGAAACGGCGGAAGTAAATGACAGGCAGGAATTTCTGTGGAAAAGGCGGCTGGTAGAGAATAGGGATTTGATGGCGGATCATTTAAATGAAATGGCACAGATCATGACAAAGGTGGCGGAAGAATCCTATAAAGCAATACATATGAGCGAACGCAAAGTTAAGCAATTGACACATGCCCTGAAAGAAGAGGATGTGCTGTTAAAGGATATTTATATGCTGGAGAAAGAAGGCGGCCGCAAAGAACTGAACCTTATTATGCGTGCCGCAAAAGGAGCTGTCCCTTCCGTGGAAGAAGTGGGAAACCTGCTGTCAGTATTGCTTAATTTCAGGTTTATGGCAGCCAAAAGCTGCCCTATTTTTGTAGGAAAGGAATGGGACACGTACCAATACATGGAGGAACCAAAGTTCCATATACTCACGGGAGTGGCAAAAGCGGTAAAAGAAACGGAAAACATATCCGGAGATAATTATGCGTTTGTGGAGGAAAAAGAAGGAAGCCTGACCGCGATTCTGTCGGACGGAATGGGATCGGGAGAAAAAGCATGCAGGGACAGTGAGTTCGTTGTGGATCTGATTGAAAAGTTTCTGGAAGCGGGATTCAGCAAGGAGACTGCCGTACAGATGATTAACGGTTCCCTTATTGCGGGAGGAGAGGCGCAGAATATGTCCACGCTGGATCTGTGCCAGATAGATATGTATACAGGAGTCTGTGAATTTATTAAGATAGGGTCGGCTCCGTCTTATATTAAGCGGGAGCATCTGGTGGATCAAATATCGGCGAGGAACCTTCCGCTCGGTGTTTTTTATGAGATGGACATGGAGACGACGAGGCGCAGACTGGTGGATGGGGATTATATAGTTATGCTGTCCGACGGCATACTAGACGCGCTTTCCCAGGGAATCGGAGAAGACATTTTACCGGAGATTATAGGAAAAGTAACATTAAAGAATCCGGGAGAAATGGCCAATTATATTTTGAATTTTTGCCTTCATCAGAGCAAAGGAAGAATACGAGACGATATGACGGTCATGGTAACGGGAATATGGGAGAATTTATGATAGACATTGATTTTTTCCCGTAGATTGGCTAATATTAAGTAATAAGAAAAAATGCGGAATTTTTGTGCATAATATATTTTTATGGAATCATAAGACTTTATAGCAGCGCATAGGGAATAAAATGAACGAAAGAATCTTTTCAAAAGTAAAAGGCTATATAGAAAAATATCAGATGCTGGTGCCGGGTGATACCGTTGTTGTTGGGGTATCGGGCGGTGCTGATTCCGTGTGCCTTCTTTTGATGCTTTATGAGTTGGCAAATGAGATTCCGTTAAAGCTTCTTGTCGTGCATATAAACCACGGTATACGCGAAGAAGCAAAAAAGGATGCAGCCTATGTGGAAAAGCTATGCAAAGAACGGAATCTTCCTTTTTATCTTATAGAAGAGAATGTGAAAGAATATGCGAAACGGGAGAAGCTATCGGAGGAGGAAGCTGGACGGAAAGTGAGATATCAGGCTTTTGCCCGAGTTTTGGAGAAACAAAGCGGAAATAAGACTGCCGATAGCAAAATTGCCGATAGCAAAATTGCTATTGCGCACAACGCAAGCGACCGGGTGGAAACAATGCTGTTTCATTTATTCCGTGGGACGGGTTTGTCGGGAGTCAGCGGAATTAAGCCGGTAAGGGATAATATTATACGTCCCTTGCTTTGCTTAAAGAGGGAAGAGATAGAGGAATACCTGAGTGATAAACAGGTTTCTTTTTGCATAGACCATACGAACTTGGAGGATACTTATACAAGAAACAGGATTCGCAATCATATACTTCCTTTTGCCGAGAGAGAAATCTGCTACGGAGCTGTATCGCATATGTGGGAAGCGGCCGATATGCTTCTGGATACCGAGGAATATATTAGTAAACAGGCCCGGAGGATATATGAGGAATGCAGATTGCAAGAAGAGGAAACGTATAAAAGATACTCTCTTCGAATTGTACTTCGGACGGATGAATTATTGGCGCAGGAGCCGTTCATGCAAAAGCAGGTGCTGCTAAAATGTCTGGAGGAGATTACGGAAGGCAGGAAGGATATTACGTCCGTCCATATCGAAGAAATAAGAAAACTACTTGACAGACAGGGGAGTAAACAGGTATCTTTGCCTTACGGACTGACGGCGGTGAAAGAATACGACCGTCTCATTCTATACGATGCAAATTCCGGTAAAAACGGTTCACAAGCAGAAAAAAAGGCGGAACCGATACTGATTTCCATTCCGGGAACTGTAAATGTTCCGGGTCTGGGAGAGCTGGAATTTTCTGTATTTTCTTATGAAAAAACTCAAATTATTCCCGAAAAATCATATACTAAATGGTTTGATTATGATAGAATAACTAAGTCTTTATTGTTTCGTACGCGAGAAACAGGGGACTATTTAACTATTAATAAGGATTTATCTAAAAAAACCTTAAAGAATTATATGATAGAAGAAAAAATTCCAAAGAGCAAAAGAGGGGAACTTTATGTATTAGCAGATGGCAGCCATATCTTATGGGTGCCCGGCTATCGTATCAGCCAATATTATAAAGTGACAGAATATACAAAGAGTATTTTGCAGGTACAATTAAGAGGAGGACTTTAAATGTCAGAGAAAGTAAGGATTATGTTGTCGGAGGAAGCGGTAGATAATAGGATTAAGGAGATCGGCGAACAGATTAGCAAGGATTATGAAGGAAAGCAGGTACATCTCGTTTGTGTCTTAAAGGGCGGAAGTTTCTTTATGTGTGAGTTGGCGAAGAGAATTACTGTGCCGGTATCTCTTGATTTCATGTCCGTATCCAGCTATGGAAGCGAGACAAAGTCCAGCGGTGTTGTCAGGATTGTAAAGGATTTGGATGAACCTTTGAAAGACAAAGATGTCCTTGTAGTAGAAGATATTATTGATTCGGGAAGAACGCTCAGCTATTTGCTGGAGATGCTCAAAGACAGAGGACCGAAGAGCCTGAAGCTTTGTACACTGCTAGACAAACCGGAGCGGCGGGTAGTGGATGTCCATGTGGATTATACATGTTTCCAGATTCCCGATGAATTTGTAGTGGGATATGGGCTCGACTACGACCAGAGATATAGGAACCTTCCGTATATCGGAGTTGTGGAGTTGGATTAATATATAGGATTATAAATGCCTGCATGGAAAAGGACATGCCGGACAGGATGGCCGAGTGCAGACAGGAGGTTAACTTTGAATAATAAGAAGAATTTAAATATGTATTTTTTAGTTATCTTAAGTCTTCTTTTCCTCGCGGCATGGATGTTCAGGAGCTTGAACGGACAGGAGACCGATTATACAAGAGGAGAGCTGGCGGAGGACTTGAAAGAGGGCACTATTTTGGATGCGGTTATTCAACCGAACAAAGAAAATGCCACCGGTATTGTCAGGGTTGCTCTTAACAGCGGGGAAGAAAAGACCTTGTACGTTACGGACGTAAACGAAATAGAAAAGGAACTTGTTTCTTACGGACTCGATCCGGAAGTAAAGGATATTCCGAGGGAGAATTGGTTTATGACGAGTATGTTCCCTCTCCTGCTCGTGTTGGTGGTAGGAGTTTTCTTCTTCGTCATGATGAACGCACAGAATGCCAGCAGCGGCAGCGGCGGCAAAATGATGAACTTCGGGAAGAGCCGTGCCAGGCTTTCTATGGACAGTAAGGTCACGTTAAAAGATGTAGCCGGCCTTCAGGAAGAAAAGGAAGAGCTGGAGGAAATTATTAATTTCCTGAAGGAGCCGGGCAAATTTACGAAGGTGGGCGCAAGAATCCCCAAAGGAGTCCTTCTTGAGGGTGCGCCGGGAACCGGTAAGACATTGCTCGCAAAGGCTATTGCAGGAGAAGCGAATGTGCCGTTTTTCAGCATTTCCGGTTCAGACTTCGTAGAGATGTTCGTCGGTGTAGGTGCCTCCCGAGTAAGGGATTTGTTTGCAGATGCCAAGAAGCATTCTCCGTGTATCGTATTTATTGACGAGATCGATGCCGTAGCGAGAAGGCGTGGTACCGGTATGGGCGGCGGACACGACGAAAGAGAACAGACGCTCAATCAGCTATTAGTAGAAATGGATGGGTTCGGTGCCAATGAAGGAATTATTGTCATGGCAGCGACAAACCGTGTAGATATTCTGGATCCGGCTATTCTGAGACCCGGACGTTTTGACAGGAAGATTACCGTAAGTGCTCCCGATGTGAGAGGAAGAAAAGAAATCCTAAAGGTACATTCCAGAAATAAGCCTCTTTCAGAAGATGTGAATCTGGAACAGATTGCCCAGACAACGGCAGGATTTACCGGTGCGGACTTGGAAAACCTCATGAATGAAGCGGCCATCAATGCAGCGATGGATAATCGCGCTTTTGTGAAACAGGAGGACATTAAGAAATCCTTTATCAAAGTCGGTATAGGCTCCGAGAAAAAGAGCCGCATCATATCGGATAAAGAGAAAAAGATTACCGCATATCACGAGGCGGGTCATGCGATTCTGTTCCATGTACTTCCCGATGTGGGGCCGGTATATACCGTATCAATTATTCCTACGGGATTGGGCGCGGCAGGCTATACAATGCCCTTGCCGGAAAAAGATGAAATGTTTTTGACGAAGGGAAGAATGTTGCAGGATATTATGGTATCCCTTGGCGGACGTATAGCTGAAGAGATTATTTTTGACGATATAACAACAGGCGCTTCCAGTGATATTAAGAAGGCTACCAAGGTTGCGAGAAAAATGGTAACGAGATACGGCATGTCGGACAATATCGGTGTGATTAATTATGATGACGATGATGACGAAGTATTTATCGGGCGCGATCTTGCCCATGCGAAAAACCATAGCGAGCTTGTATCCGGGGAAATAGATAAAGAGGTTAAAGAAATTATAAGCAGCTGCTATAAAAAAGCAAAGGCGATTATCGTGGAGAACCTGACCGTGCTCCATAAGTGCGCGGAGCTGTTGCTGGAAAAAGAAAAGATTTCCAGAGAAGAGTTTGAAGAATTATTTCTTGCACAGACTTCCAGGATGGAAGAACTTACCGCAGAATAACGAGTGACAGCAGAATAGCGAAAAGGGGCGAAAAAGTGCTGCAAAACGATGAAGTTGTGCAAAACATACAAAAATATGACATTGTTTTTGTAATATTTGTGAATCCTTAGTATTTACGCATAATATGGGCTATGCTATTATACTACTTGTAACCCCCCCAATACATTATATAGTTTTTTGCTATACCCCATAAGAAAGAAATACCTTCTCTAAAAAAGACAGCGGATCGACAGGCTGTCTTTTTTACTGTTCGTAAATGCGGAAAGCAGGGGTATATAATTGCTTGAATATCGACAATATATAGTATAAAATAGTTTTAGCAAATGTGGGAGAACAGCTATGGATATCAATGGATTACCTAAAATCGAATATGATCAGCATTATATATCCAGAATGCGTCCTGTCTTCAACAGAAGGGCTTTATTCAGCGATATGACAGAGGATTATGTTTACCCGCCCGAACCGAGCGCTTATGGAGAAATTACGGTAAGATTCCGAACCGAGAAAAACAACGTAGATAATGTTTTTTTTGTGTGCGATAATGAAAAGCATTTGATGTCAAAGTCGGAATCGGACGATTATTTTGATTATTACATCCATACGGTACAATTAGAAAACAGGGAAATTGTTTATTATTTTGAGATTCAGGCAGGAAAGCTTATTTGCTATTATAACTATGGCGGAGCTGTTAAAAACCTTGATAAACATTTGCATTTTCGCCTGATACCCGGGTATAAGACTCCTGACTGGGCAAAAGGAGCGGTTATGTATCAAATATACGTGGATCGCTTCTATAACGGGGACCCGTCTAATGATGTACTGACCAATGAGTATAAGTATATAGGAGAGAACACAGTAAAAATAGAAAATTGGAATAAGTACCCGGCGAAGGCCGGAATGAGGGAATTCTACGGCGGAGATTTGCAAGGAGTCCTGGATAAAATGGATTATCTGCAGGACTTAGGCGTGGATGTCATCTATTTTAACCCGTTGTTCGTATCTCCCTCAAATCATAAATATGATATACAGGATTATGACTATATTGATCCGCATTTTGGAAAAATTGTGGTGGATGAAGGACATCTGCTGGAACCCGGAGGGGAGAACAAAGATGCTTCCAGATATATAAGCAGGGTAACGAATAAATTGAATCTGGAGGTGAGCAACAGACTGTTTATTCAGGTAGTGGAGGAAGCACACCGCAGAGGCATGAAGGTTATACTGGACGGTGTATTCAACCATTGCGGTTCTTTTAACAAATGGATGGACAGGGAAAGAATATATGAAAATGCCGAAGGCTATGAAAAGGGAGCCTATATAGATAATGGAAGCCCCTATCATAATTATTTCTCGTTTCATGATATGAACGCATGGCCCTACAATGGAACGTATGACGGATGGTGGGGACATGATACGCTTCCGAAGCTGAATTACGAAGGTTCCAAGGATTTATTCGAATATGTCATGCATATTGCGAGAAAATGGGTTTCTCCGCCTTACAATGCGGATGGCTGGCGTCTGGATGTTGCCGCGGACCTAGGGCATTCACAGGAATACAATCATTATTTTTGGAAACAGTTTCATAAAGCTGTAAAGGAAGCAAATCCCAATGCAATAGTACTTGCCGAGCACTACGGCAATCCGAAAGACTGGCTCCACGGTGATGAATGGGATACTATTATGAACTACGATGCCTTTATGGAACCTGTCACGTGGTTTTTGACGGGTATGCAGAAACACAGCGATGATTATAGAGAGGATATGTACGGAGACGTGGATAATTTTTGGGGTGCTATGATATATAACGGCGCCAATATGACGATGCCCTCCATGTATATAGCGATGAACGAATTATCCAATCATGATCATTCCCGGTTTCTTACGAGAACGAATAAAAAGGTGGGCCGGATTAACACTCTCGGCTCTGAAGCCGCAAATGAGGGCGTGAACAAAGCTGTTTTAAGGGAAGCGGTTGTCATGCAGATGACTTGGCCCGGCGCACCTACGATATATTACGGTGATGAAGCGGGTGTAACAGGGTTTACCGATCCGGATAACCGGAGAACTTATCCGTGGGGTAATGAGGATAAGGAATTAATAGCCTTCCATAAGGAAATGATACGGATACATAAGAGGAACAAGGAGTTCTTAACGGGTTCTATCAGATGGTATATGGAAACGGAAAGGAATGTCCTCGGATACGGACGTTTTAACAGACAGGAACAATCGTTAGTCTGGATAAATAATAATGCTCATGAAGTAACGCAAGAAGTATCCGTATGGTATTTGGGTACACCCAAAGAAGGTGTTATGGAACGACTTATTTTGACAACAGAGGAAGGTTATGATACGGAGCAGAAGGAATATCCGATTGTATCGGGTAAGGTGAAGATAACGCTTCCTCCGACGTCGGCTATTATCTTAAAATACCGTAAGAAGCCAATGAAAAATTTCTTGCAATTTAAATAACTATATGATATAAATGTATATTGTCAGGTATATCTAATGTGGACAATATAACATGTGGATGGATTCCCGAGTGGCCAAAGGGGACAGACTGTAAATCTGCTGCAAATTGCTTCGGTGGTTCGAATCCACCTCCATCCATTTAAAGTCAAAAAGCTTAATATAAGTTTTGCTTTATTTGATTTTAAAATGCTGGTGTGGCGGAATAGGCAGACGCAAAGGACTTAAAATCCTTCGGGAGCAATCCCGTACCGGTTCAAGTCCGGTCACCAGCACTAAATCATAATATAGAAAAGACCATTGCTTTGAATCTCTGTCGAGATGATTTGGGAGTAATGGTCTTTTTTAGTTATAATGTAGTCGATTCTCTTACGATTAATTCCGTATCCAGAATAATCTGTTTATCCTCCATGTTAGGATTCTTTATCTTCTCAATTAATAATTCACAAGATTGATAACCGAGCTGAAAGCATGGCTGTTCAATAGTGGTAATCGTTGGTCTTGACATAGTGGATAGCTCGATGTTATCAAAGCCGACTACCGAAACATCCTCCGGAACCTTCAAACCCAGCTGCTTCGCAGCATTAATTGCACTCATAGCAAATACATCGGAACAAGCAAATATTGCATCAGGCCTGTTGGGCAGACTTAAAATGTGAAGGGCATTGGAAAAAGCCTGGCTGTAATTAATGGTGGACAGATGAGTAGTCCATGCCGGATTGATTTCCATATTGGCTTCCTGCAATGCGGCCAGATAGCCTTTTTCCCGGTGTCTTGCATACTTAAAATGCATATTGCAGTTCATAAACCCTATCTTCTTTCTTCCTGTAGAGATAAGGTAATTTACAGCCTTTTTGGCAGCGGCCACATCATCGATACTTACATAGGAAACTCCGTAATTCTCAGCATATTCCGAACACATTACAACAGGACAGCGGAAGGTAAGCTCATCCAATAATTCTGAGTGAGGTACTGAAGCTAATATTAATATTCCGGCAATGGAATTATTTTTCAAAATATTGGTATAATCGCTGCTATCCGTGTAAAAATCTCTGGATTGCAGAATTAAGACATCATATCCTTGTGCATGGGCTGATTTTTGTACTCCATCAATGACGGGACTGTTAAATGGATTGTCAAACCCCGGTATACACATCAATATTACTTTGCTGTTGGAATCCGATAGAGTAGCAGGCTTTTGAGGAGAGAATTTCAGTTCTTCCATAGCTTCCAATACTTTTTGCCTTGTCGCCGGTTTTACGTTGTCTTTGTGATTGATAATACGGGAAACCGTTGCAATAGAAACATTGGCTCTTCTGGCAATATCTTCTATCGTAATCTTGGAATCATTCATTATTAAGAGCTCCTTATTTCTTTGTTTCTTTGTAAATCTAAATATATTATATAAAAACATGTAAAAAATGTAAAGAAAAATGAAAATGAAAAAATAAAAATATATTAATTTTAAAATATCAAATTGGATAATATGTATAAAATAAAGAGTAAAAATTGGATATAATATTCAAAATATCCTAAATAATAAAAAAATATCATTGACAATAACCATGTGCAGTGCTATGATGACACTGTAAAATTTACGTAAATAAAAAAAATTTACAGAAAATAAGAGAGGAAAGCTAAGTGAAGACACTAAAAGTTGCGGTTATCGGTACCGGTTTTATTGGAAAACAACATATTGAAGCTATTCGAAGAATTCCCGGCACAGAGATAGTTGCGGTAATAGACAACAATGAGAAAATGGCAAGAAGCGTTGCCGAACAGTTCTTCATATCGAGATATTACAAAGACTACAAAGAGCTGCTTGCCAATACAGATGTGGATGTAATTCATAATTGTACGCCAAGTGCTATGCATTATCCGATTAGTAAGGAAGTAATTAAAAGCGGAAAGCATGTGTATTGTGAGAAACCACTAACGTTGAATTCCACCGAATCAGAAGAACTGGTAAAGCTGGCGAAGGAATATAAGGTAGCAGCAGGAGCTAATTTTAATTACAGACAGAATGCCATGGTTCAGGAGATGAACCAAAGAGTAATGAACGGAAGCATCGGCCGTCTCCTCACTGTTTATGGCGAATATATGCAAGACTGGATGTTATTTGATACGGATTATGATTGGAGACTGGATCCCAAGCTGGGAGGCGAGTCAAGAGCTATTGCGGATATAGGTTCTCACTGCTTTGATACTATTCAGTTTATTTGCGGGAAGAGAATTACCTCTGTCTATGCCAACTTGACGACTGTGCATACTGTTCGAAAAAAAATGGAGAAAACGGACGGAACTTTTTCGGCAGCTACGGGAAAGGTGTTGGAAGAAATACCGATTCGTTCGGAAGATATGGCTTATATTATGGTAAAATTTGAAGACGGTATGCAGGGGTTATTCCATGTATCGCAAGTGGCGGCAGGTAAAAAGAATGCTTTCAAGATTAATGTTTGCGGTGCTGCATCTTCCTTGGAATGGAATCAGGAACGGCCTGATAAGCTTTGGATAGGTCACAGAGATTCCGGAAATGAAGAGCTTTACGTAGGAGCGCAATACATGACCGGAGAAGCAAAGAAATATGCGACCTTACCTAACGGACATCCTGTAGGCTGGGCGGATGCTCTGCGAAACGGAATTCATAACTTTTATGATTCTATTCAGAATAACAATTATATAAATCAGAATCAGAACTATGTTACCTTTGAAGATGCCAATTACATTATGAAAATAGTAGAGGCATGCTTGAGAAGCAATCAATCCCAGAAGTGGGAAGATGTCTTGCAGTAAACGGGTAATAACAGACAATAGTCTGTAATTATAAATTTAACACTTTAAGGATCTAAGGAGGATATACAATGAAAAAGAAACTAATCGCAGGTCTATTGGCATGTACACTGGTTGCTGCATCTTTGATGGGATGCGGAAATACCGGAGAAGTACAGGAAACTTCGGCAGAGGAGACAACAAAGGAAAATGCCGAGACAGAGGAAGCAGCAGAAACTGAGACGGCAACAGAAGAGGAAGCAGCATCGCAGGAAGCGGGAGTCGACGGACAAATTGCTATTATTACACCTTCCGCAGAGCATGGTTGGTTAGCAGGCGTTACATATTATGCAGAATTGAGATGTAAAGAATTAGGACTTAATTACAAAACTTATCAGTCTGATAATGTAAATGCTCAGGCAAATGACATTCAAGATGCAATTGCGGCAGGAAGTGCGGCAGTTGTTATGTTCCCCCACAATGACGAAGTTACGGTAGCCGCACAGGAAATTATCGATGCAGGCATACCGTTGGTGGTATTTGACCGTAAGATCGATGTAGATTACAATGCTTATATCGCAGGTAACAACGAAGACATGGGCGTTGCCAGCGCTGAGTATATCGGCGATTTATTGGGAGGAAAAGGAACGGTAGCAGTAGAAAACGTACCTAGTTCAGGTTCCGTAAGCACAGAACGTGTGGATGGCTTTAAATCGACTATGGCTGAAAAGTATCCGGATATTGTTCTCGTTGACTTTACCGCGGAAGGCTTTGCACAGGAGCAGGGATTGAAAGCGGCATCTGACTTATTGGTTGCCAATCCCCAGTTGGATGCAATCTATTCTCTCGACGATGAATCCTCCATGGGATTTATTCAGGCGATTAAAGAGGCAGGAAGAACAGACATTAAAGCAATCTCCGGGGGCGGTGGAAGTCAGAACTACTTTAAGACAATTGCCGAGACGAAGGATATGACATTGTTTTCCGCTACATATAGCCCTATCATGATGATGGATGCGGTTGATTTGGCAGTTTCGCTTATGAAGGGCGAGTCAGTGGACAAGGACAACATTATCCCCACTACTATTGTAACTTCTGACAATGTTGAAGAGTTCTTTGATGAGAGCTCACCGTATTAAGAAATATTCTTATTTAATGAGGATGCCTCAAAATCTGGCGATTGAGGCACCCTCATAATGATTCAGAAAGGCTATTTGGGAAAAGGAGAATGAATGCAGTGAATAATTATATCATTGAAATGCAGGGAATTAAGAAATCCTTCGGGCCTAATCTGGTATTGAAGTCGGTGGATTTTGCTCTGAAAGCGGGAAGTATTCATGCCTTACTGGGAGAAAACGGAACCGGCAAATCCACATTGATGAATATACTATCGGGAATTTTACCATGTGATGAAGGCGAGATTATCATAAACGGGGAGTCCCGGAATATGATGATACCCGGAATAGCCGATGCCATGGGAATAGCATTTATTCACCAGGAATTAGCATTAATCAATGATTTAAGCGTTACGGAGAACCTTTTTCTTGGTTCGGAAAAGAAAAGGGGAATCTTTTTGGATAAAAAGAAGATGACGGAAAAGTCCGAAGAAATACTTGCAAGAATGAATGTTAATATCAATCCTGCAACGTTAGTATGCGATTTAAATGCCTCCTATAAACAGATTATTGAAATAGGAAAAGCCTTGCTGAAAGATGCTAAGGTTATTATTATGGATGAACCGACTACATCTTTGACAGATGTGGAAATAGGGCAAGTCTTTAGAATTATGAAGACCCTGAAGGAGCAAGGGGTTAGCATGATATTTATCTCTCATAAGCTAAATGAAGTGATTGAAATCTGTGACAGTTATACCGTCATGAGAGATGGGGAGGTCGTTTCTAAAGGAGAAGTAACGGAGGAAACGACGGAACATATGTTGGCAAAGCATATGGTCGGTAAGGAATTATCCTATAATGATATTTATAAGGCAAGAGATATTGGTGAAACCGTTCTGGAGTTAAAAGCATTAGAGCGTAGCCGTGAATTCAGGAATATTAATTTATATGTTAAGAAAGGCGAAGTAATCGGTGTAACGGGTCTATTGGGAGATGGAAGAAGCGAGCTGTTTGAGACGGTATTCGGTATTAAAGGCAAGTACGGCGGTGAGATCTATGTGAACGGTAAGCTCGTAAAAATGACTTATACTTCTTTGGCACAGGATTTGGGCATCAGCTATGTACCGAGAAACAGAAAAGAAAACGGCATTATCAAAGATTTGTCCGTGGCAGAAAATATGTCTCTTCCTATACTGAAAAAATTAAAAAAATCCGGCCTTATCAATAGGAAGATGGAAAAAGAATTCAATGATAATTATGTAAATAATCTTAATATAAAGGTGAGTGACTTACAGAATCTGATTACCTCCTTATCCGGAGGCAACCAACAGAAAGTGGTGCTTGCTAAAGCGCTCGGAACAAACCCGCAGCTCGTAATTTTGGACAATCCTACTCAGGGAGTGGATATCGGCGCAAAGCTGGAGATATACAGCATTATCATGAAGTTAGCGAAACAAGGCGTAAGCTTCATAATTTTATCCAGTGAAGCTCAAGAAATTTTTATGACCTGTGACAGAACATATGTTATGTTCCATGGAGAGATTCGAGGGGAGTTTTCCAGAAGCGAGATATCTGAGGAAAACATCATGTGCGTGGCAACCGGCGGAACGCTGGATAATAGTATAAATAGCTATACGGAGGAAATGGGATGAACGTAGAAAAGAAGCTTAATGTAAAGAAATTTATAAGCGGAAACAGCGCATTGGTTGCTTTGATATTCTTGTTTATTATTACAGTAATGTTAAATGGCAGCACATTCTTAAATGCCAGAAATGTCTTGAACATCTTTCTGAACAACTCTATTGTCGGAATCATTGCATTAGGTATGACCCTTATTATTATAACAGGGGGTATTGATTTATCGGTAGGCTCCCAGCTTGCTGCTTCCGGTCTTATTGCGATATCTGTTCTGAATGCGACGAATAACATTCTGCTTAGTATACTGGCAGCAGCAGCATTCGGCGTTCTTACAGGTGCCTTAACGGGAGTATTGATTGCGAGATTCAACATCCCACCTTTTATTGTAACGTTGGGAACCATGAGTATTTATCGTTCGGTTTCCCAGCACTTCTTTAACGGCGGAGGTATCCGTGTAGAGGGCAGTGCAAAAGATGCTTTTATCGCGATTTCAAATACTAAGTTAGGCGGTACTGTTTCTGTAATTATCCTGTACTGGCTGGTACTAAGTGTTATTATAGCTATATTTGCTTCCAGAACTCCTACAGGCAGACATATTTATGCTGTTGGCAGCAATGAAAAGGCAACCTTATTATCCGGAATTAATGTAAATAGAATTAAGATTATAACTTATTCTATCTCAGGACTTCTCGTAAGCATGGCAGCCATTATTGAAGCGGCGCGTTTGGGGAGCATGAATTCAGCGTCATCGGGAAGCTCTTATGAAATGGATGCAATCGCAGCCGCTGTTATAGGCGGAACGAGCATGTCGGGCGGACGCGGTAAGATTATAGGAACTATATTCGGAGCCTTAACATTAGGTATCATTAACAATATGATGAACCTTCTGGGAGTTCCTACATTCCTTGTATCTGCAATTAAAGGCTTGATTATTATTGTGGCAGTGTTATTGCAGACTGTTTTAAATAAAAAAGAATAAGGAGTGACGTATAATATGAAGTTAGGTTTTGTAAGTGCCATTTTAGGGAATTTGACATTTGAGGAAGTAATTGACAAGGCAGCGGATATGGGATTTGAATGCGTGGAAGTCGCTTGTTGGCCTCGGGGAAAAGCGGAACGCAGATATGCAGGTGTAAGCCACATCGATGTAGAAAGCCTGGATGACGAAAAAGCGGCCTACATACAATCCTATTGCAGGAATAAAAAGGTGGAAATTTCTTCTCTGGCATTTTATCCGAATACTATGGACGGAGATTTATCAAAACGAGAAGCCAACATTAAACATTTGGAAAAGGTAATTATTGCCAGCCGTAAATTAGGTGTAGGAATGGTAACTACCTTTATTGGTCGTGATCAGACAAAATGTTATGAAGAGAATCTGGAATTATTTCAGGAGATCTGGCCGCCGATTATTAAGTTGGCGGAGGCCAATCAAGTTAAGATAGCCATTGAAAACTGTCCTATGCTTTTCGGACGGGATCAATGGCCGGGTGGACAGAATCTTGCCATTGCTCCGAAGATCTGGCGAGAACTTTTTAGGTTAATTCCCAGCGACTATTTTGGATTAAACTACGATCCTTCACATTTCGTATGGCAGCAGATGGATTATATTAAGCCACTTTATGAATTTAAGGATAAGATTTTTCATGTGCATTACAAGGATATAAAGGTATATCCTGACAGGCTGAATAATGTGGGAATCATGGCATATCCTCTGGAGTATATGGAACCGAAATTACCCGGCCTCGGCGATGTGGATTGGGGGAAATACGTAAGCGCGCTGACGGACATAGGATACAAAGGCTATACTTGCATCGAGGTCGAAGATAAGGCATTTGAAGATAATCAGGAGGATATTTATAAAAGTATCCTATTGAGCAAGAGATATTTGGAGCAATATGTAATTTAATCATGAAACCTTGAACTGTTTATAAGGGACTTCGTACCGTGGCATGGCATTATTCAGCTGCCGGTTCGATAGTCCCTTTATTTTTCTTCTATTACATTACGTTACATAAATTCTTGCGGAAACTGCTGCATAATTCCGAGGGAAAAATAGTCCGCCATGGACAGCACTTCCTGTTCCACTTGATTGAAGGCCTCAATATCAGCCTGATAATCGTCTGCAAGGCGTGCTTCCACTTCCTGTGTGGTCAGATCGAGGTGGTCATAAAGCATTTTCTGTACCTCTTCAGGATCGTAGTATGGATTAATGCTGCCGAACGCTTCTGCCATCCGATCGGCGTTTTGATACCATCTCCGGGTGAGTTCCTGCGCGTCCGCCGTTCTGCCGTCGCGTAAGGCCGTGATCAGGTCGGCTCCGATTGTCAAGTGCTCAGTCAAGAGCTGCTCGATCGTGTTGGCTGTAGCAGCAGAATAATAGTTTGAGAATATCGCTGCAATATTCCCCGGATTCTGGAGAAGACGAGCCGTCGTAGCATCTTGGTCTCCCAGCATCTCTGCAATACTGATGAGAAGCAGGCGTGTCCAATATACATGTTGTATCCACGCTTCACGCATGTTGCCCATAAGGTCGAACTGCATGGAAGTATTCGGGCAGGCGGGGGGATTGGAGGCTGATGCCGATGATATAAACCGATCCCCCGGACAAATGGTAATGATGCTGCCAACTCGGAGATTGTACGGATCAATATTTGGATTCAGGGCGAGGATATCTTGTACCGTGGTTTGATAATAGCGGGAAAGCTGATACAAATTGTCGCCTTGTCGGATTGTATATTGTATTGTCTGAAAACAGTTCATGGTATTATCTCCTTTTCATTTGTTAGTATCATATGCCCTTACACAGATTTTGCCACTTCCGATTTGAGATCCGGCATATGGACAGAACAGAGGTGGAGCCGGAAGCTTGACAAGGCAGGGAAAAGTGTTATAGTAAAATAATAATTATTGTTAAATTGACAACAATATTATAGTGTATAAACAAACGAAAAAACATTTGCGGAGGGTAAGGTTATGGATACAAATATTTTCAGAGATATGTCTTATGGAGTATATGTTGTTTCAACGATGGACGGAGAACGCCCTACAGGCTGCATTGCGAACAGCATCATGCAGATTACTTCCGATCCGGCGACCGTAGCGATAAGTATTAATCACGATAATTATACGAACCACTGCATCGATGAGAATGGTAACTTTACATTTTCTATTCTGGCAGAGGATTCCGATTCCGGATTAATCGGTAAGTTCGGCTTCTGCTCTGGAAAAGATGTGGATAAATTTGCGGATGTGGATTATGAGCTTGTACAAGGAGTTCCTGTTGTAAAAGCTACGTGCGGTTATGTGGTATGTAAAGTAATCAATAAAATGGAAACGAATACCCATACGGTATTTTTAGGAGAAGTGCTTGATGCGGAGGTTTATGATCCGTCGGCACAGGCTATGACCTATTCTTATTATCACAATGTGATAAAAGGGAAAAGTCCTAAGAATGCGCCTACCTTTTTGCAGGAGGAAAAAACTGAACCTGCTAAAGAAGGCGGAAATAAAGTAAAATATGTATGTCAGGTATGCGGATATGTTTACGAAGGAGACCCGCTGCCGGAAGAATTCAAATGCCCCGTTTGCGGCATGGGACCGGACAGATTCACGCGTGTGCAAGAGTGATTCTCGAAAGCATATATAACAGGAGAACGTAGATACATAAGCTATTGTTAACCAATTTGTAAAACTAGTTGACAATCGTGCTTCCGAATGATATACTTGTCCAGAGCTCAAAATAGAGATAACAGATAGATTGAATCTGAGACGGAGGATATGATTATGGAGGCGGCAAGAGTAACGAGAAGTAAAACTTATGATATGGTATACATAGCAGTGTTTGCGGTATTAATGGCAATCTGTTCTTGGATATCCATTCCGACGTATGTACCGTTTACCTTACAGACCTTTGCGGTATTTTTGACGGTAGGGGTACTGGGCGGAAAAAGAGGTACGTGGGCGGTTTTGGTTTATATTCTGTTAGGGGCGATTGGTATTCCTGTATTTTCGGGATTCAGTGGGGGTATGGCAATCTTGCTCGGAAATACGGGTGGATATATTATCGGATTCCTGTTTATTGCGCTCATTATGTGGGGAGCGGAGAAACTCCTGGGAAGGAAGACATGGGTATTAGTAACTGCCATGGTATTGGGCCTGATTGTTTGCTATGCATTCGGTACTGTGTGGTTCATGATGGCTTATACAAGAAGCACGGGTCCGGTAGGTTTGGGAATGGTTCTTGGTTGGTGTGTATTTCCGTTTATTATTCCGGATATTATAAAAATCGCGCTGGCTCTTTTATTAAGTAAACGATTATCCAAGGCAATCGGCACAGTATAAAAAGCATCTGTAAGAGGGAGAATTAGGAATGCGAATGGAGAAGCCGGTGAAAGAATATGAGATAAGGGCACATCATGGGATGTGCCTTGCTTTTTTTGAAGGAAAAGGTTATAGTGACGGATTTGTAAAGTATATGGCAGAGATAAAGGAGGCGCTTGGTAAGGATCCCGTAGTCCGATTAGTAAACCGGACAGATGAGATATGCGGGTATTGTCCGCACAACAAATTAGGATGTTGCGATAGCGAAGAAAAAGTAGGGCGGTATGATGCGCTGGTATTTTGTCTGTGTGGGGTAGAAGAAGGAATAGAAATAAGATGGAGCATTTTTGAGCGCCTTGTTGAACAAAACATAATAAGCGCGGGAAAGCGAGAAGAGGTTTGCGGCGACTGCCAGTGGAATTCCATTTGCAGAAAGCCCCTTGACGCATAGTATAACGAACACAAACCGGAAGCTTTCGCTTACCGGTTTGTACAGTAGATTTCAATGGATTTAGACATGAATTCGGCTGTACCTTCTCCGAATTTGTCGAGATTCTTGCGGAATCGTTCGTCTTTAGTATACATTATACCCAGCGACCCGAGTATTTCCTTGCTGCATGTATAGAAGTGCTTGCTGATGCAATCCTGCCAACGTTTCACGGTATCCTGCACCTGTTCGCAGTCGGGGGATAAACCTTGGCCGTTTAATTCTGCGAATGTACGGAAGACTTCTTTTACTTCCATGTCAATCTCCGACCACTGTTCTTTGCCGTAAGAGGAAGTTCTTATTCGGCTTTCCTCATGGGCTTCTGTGCCTCCCCAGCGTTCCTTCACTTCTTCGGCATACATTTGCTTCGATTCTTCTATTTCTGTCATATCAAAATCTTTAAAACTCATTATTGACTCTCCTTTTAATATTTTCCCGGTTAGGTTGATTAGGTTATCAAGACGTTCCCGTTTCTTAAGAAGCAGCTCTCTGTGTTTTTGCAGAGCCTCTGTTTTGTTGAAAGAGGGGTTGTTTATGATCTCTTTTATTTCGGTTAAAGGGAAATCGAGTTCCCTTAAAAACAATATTTGCTGCAGCAATTCGAGATTTTTTTCATCATAGAGACGATATCCTGCCTCCGTGGTAATGCCGGGCTTTAATAGTCCGATTTCATCATAATAATGAAGCGCGCGAACCGTAACCCCGGTCAGGTCTGCAAATTCTTTTATTCTAAGATTCAATGCGGGAACACCTCCATTTCTCGGCCGTAAGTACAATCTACACTATGACGTAAGGTAAGAGTCAATACTTTTTTATAAATTCAATTACTAATTATTATAGCAGAATTATGAAAGGATATTGTTCATAAATTCAACAATATGGAGGATGGTACGCCTGTCTATAAAATGTTCTACCTTTTCCACCTGTTCCAATTCATTATCGGAATGATTAATAAAGCAGAAAAAACGGTGGAGCGCCTCATGCCTGAATAAAAAATATTCTCCCAATTCCCGCCCTTTGTCCGTAAGCGTAATTATCCCATATTTTTCAAAGTCAACAAAACCATGAGAACGCAGATTATTAATCATTCTGGATGCGGAGGAAGGGCGGACATGAAGAAGTGCGGCTATATAGTTGACGCGTAGCGGCTTCAATTCTTTCTCCAGGCGGCAGAGCATTTCCAAATAATCCTCCATGGCTGTTGTCACCTGCGGATTTTCCAGTATGGAATAACCTTTTAGCGTGTAATAGCTGTCTCCTTGATGCATAAAATCCTCACACCTTTCCATTATTATTTTTCCTTAGGTAATTGCGAAGCATTTTGTAAACACTGATTTAATTTAATAAAAATTATTGAGCAAATTTATCTTTTCCGCATAAGTTAGTTTAAGGAAACATTGTTATATAAAAACAACTTATTCTGAGGAGATGAAAGATATGATAGAACAAGTAAGTCTAAATACTTTAAAGCCGGGAGAAAAAGGAAGAATTTGCGGGTTTTCCTTAGCGGAGGATATAACAAGGCGTCTACAGGACATGGGACTTGTGCGGGGAGTAAATGTTGAATGCGCATACAGAAGTCCTTTTGGAGACCCTACCGCCTATCTTGTAAAAGGCGCTGTCATTGCAATTAGAAGCAAGGAATCGAAGAAAATCACAATTTATTGCGAGGAGAAGGAAAAATGGGATTAAGTAAAGATTCGGTAGGAATTCATGCAATAGATGAGGAGCTTGTTATTAAAAAGAAAAAAGAAAATGATATAATAGTAGCGCTTGCAGGTAATCCAAACGTAGGGAAAAGCACCGTTTTTAATGCAATGACGGGCTTAAGGCAGCACACGGGGAATTGGCCCGGAAAGACCGTGGCAAGTGCCCAGGGATATTGTGCTTATGATGGGAAAGGGTATGTTATGGTAGATGTTCCGGGCTGTTATTCCCTTATGGCACATTCTGCCGAAGAGGAAGTGGCAAGAGATTTTATCTGCAGTAAAATACCGGATGTAGTTGTGGCGGTATGTGATGCAGGCTGTCTGGAGCGCAATTTGAATCTGGTTCTTCAAATTCTGGAAAAAACAAAAAATGTTGTGGTATGCGTCAACCTTATGGACGAAGCCGCAAAAAGAAAAATAGATATTGATTTGGCAGAACTTGAAAAAAGGCTTGAGGTCCCCGTAATAGGTACCGCTGCAAGAAGCAACGTGGGTATAAACGATATTTATATGGCTATAAACAATGTATATACGAAAGAACGTGAAATGACGGTAAGCGAACAAGAAGTACATACGCCGGAATACTACGTAAAGCGGGCAGAAGAGCTTTGTAGAGGGGTTATCCGTTTTGCAGATGCGGAGTACGCAAAGAAAGATTATAAGAAGGACAGGATATTTACAGGCAAATATACTGCATTTCCCATTATGTTCTTGCTGTTGATGGGGGTCTTCTGGCTTACGATTACAGGAGCAAATTATCCGTCCGAATTACTTCATACGGGATTGTTTAAAGTAGAAGAAAGACTCTTTCAGTTTTGCATATGGGCAGGAGTGCCATCTGTCATTAGGGAAGTGTTTGTACATGGCATGTATCGGGTCGTAGCGTGGGTGGTATCTGTAATGCTTCCCCCAATGGCAATTTTTTTCCCGTTGTTCACGCTTCTGGAAGATTCGGGTTATTTGCCGAGGGCTGCATTTAACCTGGATAAATGCTTTGAAAAATGTCATGCCTGCGGAAAACAGGCTCTTACCATGTGTATGGGGTTCGGATGCAATGCGGCAGGGATAGCCGGCTGCCGTATCATCAATTCGCCCAGAGAACGTTTAATTGCCGTAATTACTAATAATTTTGTGCCTTGTAACGGTCGCTTTCCCACTCTTATCGTAATGATTACAATGTTTTTCGTAGGGAGCGCTACAGGGGCTGAAGCATCGCTGTTAGGTGCCGCATTTCTCTCGAGTATTATCGTGTTAGGAGTACTGATGACATTTCTTGTTTCAAGATTGTTGTCACTGACTATTTTAAAAGGGATACCGTCGTCTTTTGCACTGGAGCTCCCCCCTTACAGACGGCCCCAGATCGGCAAGGTAATAGTGCGTTCTATATTTGACCGGACTATATTTGTCTTAGGGCGTGCCGTTGTGGCGGCAGCACCGGCGGGCATCATCATATGGATATTTGCTAATATAAAAATAGGAGATGTGGCAGTATTATCTTACTTGTCGGATTTCCTGGATCCCTTTGCAACCTTGCTGGGAATGGACGGAGTGATTCTTCTGGCTTTTATCCTTGGGTTACCGGCAAATGAAATTGTAGTACCGGTTATGCTCATGGCTTATCTTGCCAAAGGAAGTCTGGTGGAAATAAATGATATAGGTGCTTTAAAAGAAATACTTACTGCGAATGGCTGGACGTGGATAACGGCAGCATGTACTATGTTGTTTTCCTTAATGCACTGGCCTTGTGCCACTACGCTTCTGACTATTAAAAAGGAGACGGGAAGTTGGAAATGGACCTTTGCAGCTTTTGCTATACCGACTGTGGCAGGAATATTGATATGCTTTGTTACGGCTCAGACAGCTGGTTTGTTAATGAAATAGAAATTTTCGCACGGTCAAGGGCATCGTCCGTAAAGGAAGTAAAGCACTGGAAGTCATTGGATTATACCAGGATGTGCCCGCATCAATACCATGACTTCGATGTAAAAGAGGGCACGGGCGATGTCTTCATCCGGGAAGTATCCATGTGCAACGATGACACTACGGATAACCGCTTTTATGAGGAGATGGGAAGATTTCCTACAATTGAAGAAGATGAGCCGCCTTACAGACTTCTCTGTACCGAATATCCAAAAGCAAAATAAGTGATATTGACAAAAAGTTCGAATATTTATATGCTATATATTGTTGTTTAATAAATATCAATATCCGGCATACGATAAGGATATGCGGACTATGGGAGAGGCAGGATTATTATGGAGAACGTATCGGAAGCAGGTGTAATACCCCAGAAAAAAGGAATTACCGGAAGTACGATTAAACTGATTGCGATTATTGCTATGTTTCTCGATCACACGGGAGCAATTATATTGGAAAGAATGATGATGAACGAAGGGATGGGATCTATTGTGGATGTCAATTCGGCAGCGTCCTTTATGCAGCAAAATATGGCTCTTTATATTGCCGATATTGTGCTGCGGCTCGTCGGACGATTAGGCTTTCCAATCTTCTGCTTTTTATTGATAGAGGGCTTTGAACATACTCATAACATGAAGAAATATGCGGGAAGATTACTCTTGTTTGCCTTGATTTCTGAGATACCGTTCGACCTTGGCTTTAAAGGAACCTTCTTTTATTGGGGATATCAGAATGTATTCTTCACGTTGATGATAGGACTTCTCGTTATGATAGGCCTCCGGTTTATAGAGGAGAAGGAAGCGTGGAATAAGATTCTCAGAACTGCTTCCTATGTGCTGGTTCTGGCTGCCGGAATGGGTGCGGCGGAACTTATGAGTACGGATTACAGCGCATTCGGTGTGCTTACAATAGCGGTCATGTACTTCTTCCGAAGAAGAAAGACTTTGTCGGCGGGATTGGGATGCGCCACACTTACGGTAATGTCTCCTATGGAAATAACTTCTTTCCTCGTATTGATTCCTATACACAAATACAATGGAGAAAGAGGCTGGAATATCAAATGGCTTTTTTACGCGTTTTATCCGGCCCATATCCTGCTTCTCTATTTCGTTGCCTGTGCGCTCGGACTGGGCCAAGTAATGCTATTTTAAGCACAGGTATCAAATAAGTGGAAAATGGGGGAAGTTTAGTATTTTTTAATGAAAATTTGCGAATCGTTTTATTGCATTTTAGCGCATAATCTATAAAATGAATATTAGGTTTAAAAAAGACGGAAATTTACGGATTGGAGCAACGATTGTGAGAGAGAATTTAATGCGCTTTATGCAGGGAAGGTATGGTTCTTACGGACCGGACTCCTTGAACAGATTTTTACTTGCGGGTGCCTTGGTGGCAATGATAGTATCGCTTTTTACCAGATGGAATTTCTTATATGGAATAGCTTTGGTGATACTTATATACTCCTATTTCCGCATGCTTTCCAGAAACTATACGCGGCGTTATGCGGAAAATCAGATGTTTTTAAAATATACTGCGGGAATCCGGGGTTTTATTATGAAACAAAAAAATGTGATGAATCAAAGAAAGACACATCACATTTATAAGTGCCCCGGTTGTAAACAGAAAATAAGAGTGCCGAAAGGCAAAGGGAAAATTGCGATTCGGTGTCCCAAATGCAGTACGGAATTCATTAAAAAAAGTTAAGGTTTTGATAATTCGTTAAGCTTATTGCATAGTTGGTTGCACAAACGGACTGAACACGGACATTTGTGGCCGTTTTTAAAGTGGACGGTATATGTTTTCTTGTCGACTCTGGATATATGATTGCAGTTTACAATATAGGATTTGTGACACATAAAAAAACGCTTATCCAATTTGGATTTGATATCGGTTAATGAGGATGAAAATTCCAAAATCTCATGATCCTTATGAAGCCTTATCCTGTGAGACTGGGAGGACGGCTCGATGTAATAAATCTCATCATAAGGAATAATCAATAACTTATATTCCATGCGAACCGCAAGTACATCCGTTACAGGATTGTTAGGCACTTGATATTTTTCATAAACGTTCTGAAGGCAGTCCCTGATTTGGTCTTTGAAATCAGGGGCTTCTTTTATAATATATCCGAGCGGTTCAACCTTATATTGAAAGGTATGAAGTGCCATTTCTTCATGTGTGGTAACGAAAATAATAAAGGCTCTGGGATCATATTTTCTAATCTCCACAGCTAGCTGAATGCCGTTTACACGGCTTTTCAAGTCAATGTCGAGAAAATAAACGGCATTTTCCGGCTTACTTTTATTTACTATTCGCAACAGTTCGTCGGGATGAACGCAAGCTGCTTTTATTTTCATATCCCATTCGTTGATAAGGATAGTGTTACTAATTATTTTTCTCCAACATTCTAATTGGAATTTATCATCTTCGCATAAGTAAATAGGAATCAAGTTGAATCTCCCTCTTTAGTATCATATAGTGAACATATTTCCAGTGTCTGTGTAAAAATATTATAGTTATAATTGGTTGAATGAATTATATTATTATATTTATCCAGTATTTTATTGGCACTGTAAAGCCCGAGGCCGCTGTGCCCTTCCTTGTATGTAACATCCTTGTCATAAATAGCGTCCAGCTTAATATCGACTTCAGGAGAAGAATTCGATATAACAATGGTTACGGATTCTTCGTTGTTGATAAGAAGAATAAGAAGCTTTTTTTCCTCGGATTCTTTCGCGGCTTCGATGGCGTTATCCATGAAACAACCCACTACCGTAGATAAATCTAACATATCCATAGATATGGAGTTTATTTCTTCCTGTATTTCCAACGTAATATTCAGCTCCTGATTCATGGCGGAAATCAACTTAGAATACAAGATGCCTTTCAGTTCCAGAACTTTAATGTTGCTTAGCCTGCTGATAATGGCATCCCTATTCGTAAGTGTCTGGCTGCTCGGAAGAATCTTGGTTCTGAAAAATACCTTTAGGTTATCGATGTCATCATCATCAATGTAATATTGCATTGTAGAAAGAATGTTCATGTAATCATGCTTGAAGATGCGTGTATTTTGATATAGATCCTCAATTTTCTTTACATATTCTTCCAGAGACTGCTTCTGCTGCTTAAGAAATTGAAATTCCTGATTCTTATACATAATGCGGAGACAGAAGAAGAATATAATGAAGGTAATAACAAAGAAAGCACCAAAAAGTATCATATTAAAATAAACAATTTCTGTTGGATAACCTTCTTTTTCACCTTGAATAATATTGAAAGCGAAAATAGTCGTGCAAGCTATAACCTCCGAAATGAGAAGAGCTAATATCTCTTTAGAAAATATGATTTTATGCTGTGCATATAGAATTCTTAAATATTTACCTAAAAATCTTGAAGCAATGCATGTTATTACAGCATAAACAATTACAAAGGTAATTAGATAATAATTATTTGAGTATAAATCGGAAACGGTGAATCCAAATAGGTTCAAAAAAGAAATTAATATATAGTTTATGAATATGGCTAGTAAATATCCCAATAGAGCAAATAAAGAATTTAAAATTAAATGTCCATTGGAGGCGGCTATAATTAGTATGGTACCTCCTATAGTAAACGGTATTATATTTTGCCCGAATTGTAAGAAAAAAAAGATTTGGCAACAGGCAATATAAATATATATAATTATTTTATTAATTAAATGCGTAGGAAATAAAAGTAAATTCGTCATCGCAAACATGAATGTAAAAGAATTTATTAATGAAATAAAGATAAACGAAATTGTTAAATCCATAAAAGTCCCCTCACAAAGATTAGCGTCACTAAATTATAACATCAATAAAAAGTTTAGTAAAGGTAATTGCTATTTTTTACCACATTTTGTCGTACAGTTTAACGAATAATGCAATTAATTTGACGTTTAAGGACGAAATGTGAAATAACTAAGAGTTTTGAATTATAATTCAAGTGTTCCAAGTAACAATTACAACAACAGATAGGGGGTTTTAACATGAAAATGAATTTAGAAAAGAAACTGGCAAGTAAAATTTCGGATGTGGCACTTGAAACAGTAAAGAATACGGTTGGGAAGTCGGTTCCTGCATTGGCTCATGAAGTAGAAATGCCGGAATGTATCAGAAAAGAGTTTTTGAATAAGGAAATAGATGCATAGCGATTATCAGGCAAGTGTCTTTTTCATGTAAAAGGGGTTATGTATAGATAGGATCTGCGAACAGCAGGTCCTATTTTCGTTGCATACAAAGCCGGCAATTTATATATAATTTTTTAACTTAAGTTGTGAATTGACTTCTAAAAAGAATTCTTGGATAATGTATTTGAAACCGATTTCAGAATTACGGATGAGAAAAGCATTTGAAAAGAGAGGGCTAGTCAATGGATACGTGTAAAATTACATTAAACGAGAATTGGAAATTCTATTTAGGCGAGTGTGAAAATGCTTGGTATGCAGGTTTTGATGATAAAGCGTGGCAAAGTGTTTCTATTCCGCATGATTGGTCAGTAACGCAGCCTTTTTCGCAGAACTATTCCAGCGGCACGGGATATCTGGCAGGGGGAATCGGTTGGTATCGGCTACATTTTTATGTGCCTTGGGAGTATGAGGGAAAAAATATTAAAGTAGTCTTTGACGGGATATATAAAAACAGTCAGATATGGTGTAATAGCTATTATCTGGGTAAGCGCCCGAACGGCTATGTGACTTTTTCCTATACATTAACTGACATAATTAATTATGGAGAAGAAAATGTTCTTTGTGTAAAGGTAACACATACAGATTTGGCTGATTCCAGATGGTTTACCGGCAGCGGAATTACCAGAAAGGCAATGGTGGTGGTAGAAGAGCCGGTGCATCCTTCGGAATACGGAGTTGTATTTGAAACATACAAATGCGATGAGAACATTGCCGAAATCAATGTATATCAGGAAATATTTAATGATACCGATAAGAACGTGAGGCTTGATATAGAGATTGATTTTTGCATAGAAGAGGGGAACTGTGTTGAAAAACTTACGGAATCCTGCCAAATAGCGGCCGGTCAAGCTGTGCCGGTACGACTGAGAGGGATCATCAATCATCCCAGGCTTTGGTCGGTGGATAGTCCCCACCTTTATATAATGAAAGTATTTTATACGGTCAATGATGAACTATGCTATTTGGTGGATGAAGAAAGGGTCGGAATCAGGAGCATTTATTTTTCTCCTGATAACGGATTCTTTTTGAATGGGAATGCAGTGACTATTAAAGGAGTCTGCGTACATCACGATGCGGGTTGCCTGGGGGCTGCGGTCACTGCGGAAGTATGGCAGAGAAGATTACGTAAGTTAAAAGAATGCGGATGCAATGCGATTCGATGCAGCCATAATCCTCATATGCCGGAACTGTATGAACTATGTGATGCAATGGGATTTCTTGTGATGGATGAGGCCTTTGACGAATGGGAGAATGCCAAGAATAAATGGTCTACGGGACATAACGTATATCCTCCGAAGCACCAGGGCTATTTTGATGATTTCCACGAATGGTATGAAGCGGATCTGCGTGCAATGGTTCGGAGGGGCAGGAACCATTCTTGCATTATTCTCTGGAGCATCGGCAATGAAATTGATTATCCGAATGATCCTTATTGCCATCCAATGTTTGAAACTATGACGGGAAATAATGATGCCGATAAGCCGGCGGCAGAAAGAGTATATGATCCTTATAAGCCGAATGCTAAGAGATTGGCAGCCTTGGCAAAGCATTTGACGCAAATTGTCAAACAGGAGGATTCTACCAGACCGGTAACGATGGCATTGGTATTTCCGGAGCTGTCAGCCAAGCTGGGAATCTTGGAGTCTCTGGACGTGATAGGCTATAACTATAAAGAGCAGCTTTATAAGGAGGATCACAAAGAATTCCCGGATAAGCCTTTTTTAGGGAGTGAAAATAGTCATAGCTACGAGGCTTGGAGAGCTGTAGTGGATAAACCATATATCAGCGGCCAATTTCTCTGGACAGGCATTGATTATCTCGGTGAAGCGCATGGCTGGCCTATTCACGGGTCTGCGGCCGGTCTTTTAGATTTGGCAGGATTTGAAAAATCGCAATTTTTACGTAGAAAGGCATTATGGACTGGGGAACCGGTGCTCGAGCTTGCTACCAGAACTGAGGAGGAGAGGACAGATTGCAATGCAGAATGGATTCCTTGCAATCGGCGATGGAATTATGAAACTGGACAGAAAGTAATAGTTATGTGCTATTCCAACTTGAGCGAGGTCGGACTTTTGCTTAATGGACAGGAAGTAGGCAGAGCAAAGGAATATAATGCGGATGGAGCATTTCAATTTGTAATTCCTTTTGAGAAGGGAATTCTGGAAGCGGAAGGTTATGACCGGAAGATGCAGAAAGTGAGAACAGCGGCTCTTTCTACCGTTGGCAATGCGGTGAACCTGCAGGCAAGACTGTGGAAAGAAAAGGATGCCCTCGGCGGTCAAAGCTTTGAAGAAGTATCCAGGTGTCCGGGTTACCTGTATCAGATGGAGGTTCGTCTTCTGGATAATAAAAACAGGCTTGCGGTGGCAGATGACCGATTGGTTAGGTTGCAGGTGGAAGGTGCCGGAACCTTGGCGGGAATTGAAAACGGAGATTTAAGAGATACCACTTCTTATTCGAGCTCGGAAAGAGGTACCAGAAATGGCAGGTTAATGGCATATATAAGAAGAACTACACCCGGCCGAATTACAGTAAAAATATCTGCTGCAGGGTTGGCGGATAAAGAATATAAAGTTGAATCGGAGGAAGATGAGAATCTGAATTAAATCCCGGGGTTCGGTTTATTTGACAGAAGATGCTATTAGAAATACAATATCATAATAGGAAGCGTTTTTAAGAAAATGAAACAATTGCTAGGAGAAAAAACCAATGGATGTACATAAAAACGGTGAAAATAAAGTAATTACCATTTATGACATAGCAAAAGAAGCGGGAGTATCTGCGGCAACTGTGTCCAGGGTACTTACAAATAGTGCCAACGTACGCAAAGAAAAAAAACAGCGAGTATTGGAATTAATTGAAAAATATAATTTCAGACCAAATGCTATGGCCAGAAGTCTTTCTGATACAAAGAGTAAAGTAATTGGGATTATTGCGGCGGATGTGAGGAATCCCTATTATGCGGATATGTTTGTAGCATGTGAGATGGCGGCACTCAGGGCAGGATATACTGTCATGCTCTGTAACTCGTTGGGCGAACAGGCGCAAGAGGAAAAACAGCTGGAGAAATTACAGGAAAAGAGAGTTGATGTGATTATCCAGATGGGAGGACGGGTAGACGATCTCGTATCTAATGAAACATATGTGGAGAAGGTCAATCAATTAATGAATAGCATTCCTGTGGTGGTAACCGGTAAGCTGGATGGAACGCAATGTTATCAAGTACAGATTGACGCTATGAAATGCATAGATCTTCTAATGGAGCACTTGATAGAATTAGGGCATAAGGAGATTGCATTAATAGGTGGGAGGATGGACGTCCTCTCTACCTTTGAAAAATTTCAGAGATATAAACAGAACCTAGGAAAATATCAAATACCTTTTAGGGAGGAGCTGGTTGCGGAAGACGGAGGATATGATTACGAATCAGGGTATAATCATATGAATAAGATGCTCGACAGGGGCATCAGACCGACGGCGGTAATAGCAATTAATGATTTTGCGGCAGTAGGAATTGTCCGAAGTATTCAGGAACATGGTTTGTGTATTCCTCAGGACATATCAGTGGTAAGCTATGATAATACTTATGTTTCGGAGCTGCTCAGTCCTAAGCTTACAACGACCGATTATAATTATGAAAGCTATGGGGAGCGGTTAATTGAGACGGCGGTAGCGGCTGTAGAAGGAAAGGAAATGCCTAAGATTCAACTTTTGCCTCCGACTTTGATCGTGCGCGAGAGCAGCGGTAAGGCTCCGGGAAAAGAAGAGTAACGCAGTTGATACCGGTTTCAAAAGAAATGACTAAAATATGTAAGAAATAGAAAAAAGTAGTTATTCGGTAAACGGATAGCTGCTTTTTTGAATTATAAAAAATAAAAAATATACAAAAATGAAAAGAAATATTCAAGTAAATCCACGAAATGAAACCGGTTACAAAAATCATATTGACTAAAAGTTGCATAAATAGTAAAATGTGAACATAAATAAAAAATGAAACCGATTTCAAATAGTTAAAATAACCAATTGAAAAGAATAAAGCAGGAATAGCTGGATGGAATAGTCAGGATAGGAGGATAAGATGGTTAAAGCATTAAAAATGGCAGAGAATGCAAAGGTAACTAAGGAACAAGTGCCGAAAATGTCTTTCTGGAAAAAAGTTAAGAAGTCCAGGGTGCTGCTTCTTATGTGTTTACCGGCAATATTGTTCTTTTTCCTTTTTAGCTACATGCCAATGCCCGGTATCTGGGTAGCATTTGTGAAGTACAACTATAGAGACGGTATATCCGGAAGCGATTTTGTGGGACTTCGGAATTTTGAATTTCTGGCGACGTCAGGAAAACTGTTCAGCCTTACAAAAATACGGTTCTTTATAATTTGGCATTTATTCTCCTGGGGAATGCCTTGGCAGTGTTTGTGGCAATTCTGCTTAATGAAATGCAGAGTAAGTGGTTTAAGAAGGTTTCGCAGACAATTATGTTTCTTCCTTACTTCATTTCGCAGGTATTGGTAGGTATTTTGGTATTTAACCTATTGAACTACGATACCGGCTTTGTAAACGGGATTCTTGCAGGTCTGGGGCTGGAGAGATGGCAGCCTTACGCAGATCCTGGATCCTGGCCGCCGTTATTAATCTTGATTTACTTATGGCAGCAGACCGGCTATAATTCGGTGGTTTATTTCGCCGCAATTATGGGTATTGATTCGGAGACGATTGAGGCGGCGAAGGTAGACGGTGCGAATGGCTTTCAGAAGATCAGATATATTATTTTGCCGAGCCTAAAGCCGACGATTATTATTTTGCTTTTGCTTGCGCTTGGTGGAATTGTGAAAGGCAACTTCGGCCTGTTTTATAACGTAGTAGGAACCAATCCGCTATTGTATGGAACGACCGATATTATCGAAACCTATGTATATCGTGCGACCATGACGGATTTCAACTTCTCTACGGCTTCGGCAGTTGGATTATATCAGTCGGTAATTGGATTTATCATTGTCGTGACAGTCAACTGGATTGTGAAAAAAATAGAGCCGGATTATTCTTTATTCTAATAAGAGCTTGTTTTGGGAAGAAATGGAGGTGCATTATGGCAAAAAAAGATGCAGATTTGATGGAATCAGGCGCTAAAGTAAAGCTTGGCGCATCGGATATGGTGATTAGGGGATTTGGATATGCTTTTATAGCATTTTACGCACTCTGCTGTATTATCCCGTTCTTAATAATTATCGGTACATCCTTTACCGCCGAAGCAGTGATTCGCGCGGAAGGTGTACAGCTGATTCCTAAAGAAATCAGCCTGGAAGCTTATTCCATGGTTGCTAAAAGCGGCGGTATTTGGAAATCTTACATATTAACTATTCTGTTGACGGTATTTGGCACCGGAATCGGATTATCTATTATTTCTATGACAGGATATGCGCTGCAGAGAAAGGATTTCCCGTTCAGAAATGTTATTTCCTTTTATATTTACTTTACCAGCTTGTTTTCGGCGGGACTTGCGCCGTATTATTTGCTGATGACACAGACATATCATCTGAAAGACAGCTATTTGGCAGTTTTATTTCCGCTGTTGATGACCCCGTGGCTTATTATTCTGATGAAGAACTTTGTAAAAGCGATTCCTCATGAAATTACAGAGTCAGGCAAAATTGACGGTGCAGGAGATATGAAGATTTTCGTTGCCTTGATCTTGCCTATGCTGAAACCTGCGTTAGCTACAATTGGCTTGTTTCTTGCGCTGGGATATTGGAATGAATGGTATCAATCCTCTCTATTTCTCAGCTCTAAGGTCGAGGTCAAACCGCTTCAATATACCTTATACGAGATTGTAAATAAGACAGACGCGCTGAAGAATTCAGTGGCGGGACAGTTTATTAATTTGGCGGATATTCCGCAGGAAAGTGTAAAGATGGCCAATGCGGTATTAGCTACCGGGCCGATTGTTCTGCTATATCCCTTTGTACAGAAGTACTTTATCAGTGGTATTACCGTAGGTGCTGTGAAAGGTTAAGGTTCAAGTACATATTCACGGATTGTTGCTCTGGAAGACCAGAGACAATATAGATGATGCGATTGCATTTCTCAAAAAGGAGGAAAGAACATGAAAAAGAAACTTGTTGCATTATTACTTGCGGCCTCGATGGTTATCGGTCTTGTAGGCTGCGGAAGCGCTTCCGATTCCAAAAGTACGGCTGCGGACTCTTCGGGCAGTTCTTCTGAGAGCGCAGAAGAAATTACAGAAGAAAGTGTGCCGGCAGCCGGGGAAGAATCGGCAGCGGCGGATATCGATACCTCGGAGCATGTGGTCATTACATATATGACTACCGGCGAGACCCCTTCCGGTACTAAGGATAAATTTGATGAGATGATGGTAGAGCTTAATAAGATTCTTACGGAAAAGGTGAATGCAGAGTTGCAGATTTACTTTATTCCTTGGACTGATTATCTCGCAAATTATAATTTGACGTTGGCTTCTATGGACGGCACCGTAGATTTGGTCGGTACTGCTTCCGACTGGCTGGATGCATGGCCAAATGCAAAGAATGGAGCGCTTCTTGAGTTATCCGAAGATATGTTGAAGACCTATGCCCCGAAGACTTGGGCGAGCGTACCTGCTGAGAACTGGGATTTGTGCAAATACAATGGGGATATCTACCTGATGCCTGAAGATAATTATGCGCAGTGGACCAATCATGGGTTTATTTATCGTTTGGATTGGGCAAAGGAAGCCGGACTTAAGGACGGAGTCCACAGCTGGGCTGATTTAACGGAATATTTCCGTTATGTCAAGAAAGCATATCCTGATATTATTCCTTGGGATTCCGATGGCACACAGTACGCACAGATGGTAGGCGGTTATATTCAGTCCAACAGCAATTATGTATCAATTGACGGTTTGAACTCCGGTGCAATGTGGGGAGGAGCAAAGGATGATCTCTATACCATATATTCTCCTTATGTAACAGAGACAGATTTGTTGGTGGAGTATGCTAAGTTGATGAAAGAATGGGATGATATCGGGGTATGGAAGACGGATGTATTGAATAATACTGTCTCTACAAACCGTGATGACTACAGAATCGGACGCGTTGCGGCAGAACAGCATCATACGCAGACATGGACTGATTTGGTGAGTCACACTCCTGCGAATACAATTTATGATGATAATCCGGACGCAGAGACAGGATTCTTCTACTTTGGAGAGGAAAGCCAGAATGTCGTGGCTTTATCCATCACTCATGGTGCTATGGCAGTTTCCGCGGGCAGCAAGAACCCTGAGAGAGCATTGATGGTTTATGATTTGCTTAGAAAAAATCCGGATTGCTACAAGCTCCTTTGCTACGGAGTCCAAGGCGTTTCATGGGATATGGATGAGAACGGACTTCGCACCACTCCCGAAGGATATAATCAGGATACCGATAATATCAACGGAACGACCAATTTCTGGTGGGGACGTAATGATGATCTGGAAATCAGGGATGCAAGCAGAAACTGGGATGAAATTGATAAGTTGTACGAAAAATATGATTCCATTAAGATTGAATATCCATATGGACAGTTTGTAGCGGATGTCGATCTCATTCAATCCCAGATTAATAATATCAATGAGATTCATACCAACTATATGAAACAGATTTCTTATGGTAAATACGCGGGAACTGCCGAAGATATTGTAGCGGAGTATCAGGCGGCTCTGGAAGCGGCCGGCATCAATGAGGTTACGGCGGAATTGCAGAGACAGTTCGATGAGCTCTATAAATAATAATTTGACTTGTAGTACAAAGAAGAGTGTTGCCGTCTAAGAGGCGGCGGTGCTTTTGCATAAGAGCAGAAAGAGGAGAATACGGCAATGGGGCGATTTGAAATTAAAAACAATTTTTATTTAAACGGCGAGGAATTTCAGATTATTGCAGGAGCAATTCATTATTTTAGAATTGTTCCGGAGTATTGGAGAGATCGGTTGGAAAAATTAAAAGCTATGGGCTGCAATACGGTAGAAACCTATATCCCATGGAACATACATGAACCTGAAAAGGGAAAGTTCTGTTTTGAAGGAATGCTGGATATAAAGAAATTTGTAATAACAGCACAAGAACTGGGATTGTATGTAATACTCCGCCCCTCTCCGTATATCTGCGCAGAATGGGAATTTGGCGGGCTTCCGGCATGGCTGCTTCGAGAAGACGATATGAGACTACGTGTAAGCTGCGGTTCCTTCCTTCGGCATGTGGAAGAGTATTACCGAGTACTTCTGCCAATTATTACGCCTATGCAAATCACGGAAGGCGGTTCGGTTATACTGATGCAGATTGAAAATGAATATGGTTATTACGCAAATGATAAAACATATATGAAGGCGATTAAGGATTTTATGATAAAGGGAGGAGTAAAAGTACCTTTAGTGACTTCCGACGGTCCTTTCCCGGAGAACCTGAGTGGCGGTGTGATGGAGGGGATACTTCCTACGGGAAACTTTGGTTCCAGGACAGAAGAACGTTTTGGAGTATTAAGTAGATACGTCAACGGCGGGCCCTTAATGTGCACGGAGTTTTGGGTAGGCTGGTTCGATTACTGGGGCAACGGCGGGCACATGACAAGGGACGTCGAGGAAAGTGCGAAGGACTTGGACAAAATGCTGGAGCTTGGGCATGTAAATATTTACATGTTTGAGGGAGGTACGAACTTCGGCTTCATGAACGGATCTAATTATTATGAAAAGCTGGAGCCTGATGTGACTTCTTATGATTATGATGCTTTGCTTACCGAAGATGGACGGATTACGAAGAAATACTTACGTTTCCGGGAGATTATTTCCAAGTACAGAGAAATTCCGGAGGTTAAGTTCACAACTCAAATTGAGAGAAAATCTTACGGTACCTTTACTGTACAAGATAAGGTAAGCTTATTTTCGGTACTGGGGGATATTAGCCGTCCTATAGCCAATCAGTGTCCGGAGTGTATGGAAAATCTAGGACAGAATTATGGTTATATTTTATACCATTCCACATTGGATACGGAAGAAAGTATGGAAAGTATCCGTCTTTGGGGAGCAAATGACCGTGCGAATATTTTTGTTGAACAGAAGCCGGTCGCCACTTTATACGATAGAGAGCTGCTGGAAGAAAAGGCTGTCTCGGTAGCTTTTGAGAAAGGTGCTGCACTGGATATTCTGGTGGAGAATATGGGACGTGTTAATTTCGGACCAAGGATGGAGCGGCAGCGAAAAGGAATCGGTCAATGTGTGCAGATTAACGGACATATTCACAATAATTGGATGCAATATAAGTTGCCGCTTGAGAATGTGAATAAAATAGATTTTTCTAAAGATTATGCCGAAGGAGTACCGGCTTTTTACAGATTTACATTTACTGCTGAGGAAGCGGGAGATACTTTTCTTGATTTTACGGGTTGGGGAAAAGGTGTCGCTTTCATCAACGGGTTTAATTTAGGAAGATTCTGGGAAATTGGTCCGCAGAGGCGACTTTACATTCCGGCACCACTTATTAAGATTGGAAAAAATGAGATTGTTATTTTTGAAACAGAAGGAACTGTTCGGAATACAATTTCGCTCGTAAGTGAAGACGCTTACGATAGGACATAAAAAAAGAGCCACTTTTTCCGGCCGAAACTGCCGGGAAAAGGATGGCTCTATTTTTCTCATATGCTTTTAGTATATATCATGCTTTCCAAAGACCATGCAAATTGCAATATTCGTACACAGCCTCTACTGCGTCATCTTCGGTAATTGAGAAAGTTGCGGTAGGTTCTGTGCCGGGAGTTAAATATTTTATTTGATAACCCTGCTTTGTCTGAAGAGCCACCCACTGGATATAATGCTCTGGAAGCATCGGATGAGGAACGGAGCCAACTGATACAACGACTTTTGTTCCATCAACGGAATATACAGGAACATGCTTCTCCTGAGCGGCATCGGTAGTGTTTGCCACAATCTCTTTCATACTTTCTCCGCAGCATACTACGGATACCCCTTTGTCTTCTACGTAAACAATAATATTTCCACAATGATTACATTTAAAAAATTTCAAATCCATATTGTTCCCTCCTTGTGAATAAATAATAAATGATGATTTTTATCACTTTTATCATAATATTTAATGATAGTGCTGTCAAATTATTTTGCGGATTAGGAATTAAAAACTAGCAGGAGGTTACCTCCAGATAGCCGAGTAATTTGCTCGTATCATAATATTCCATAATACCTAGGCTGGGATCGTAAAATTTGCCGTCATAGTGTACGAGATAGTGACCAAACCGTCCCATTCTTTCAATGATAATACAGCATTTCGGAAAGGTTACTTCCTCGCCGCTACCCGGATAGATAATCGTGCCGGTATGGCCGATGCCGTAGTAGTTAAGGGCGGGAATGAGTCTTCCCATGGTAGCCTGCCATTCGCGGAAGCCCATGTCGCTGATGACTTCGGCAAGGGTAACGCCAGCCAGCATCGCCACGCACGTTTGTCCACAGAGACCGTCAGCCGGCTGAATAAGAATGTTCATGCTGTCAATCTTACGGATGGGGTGCTCCAGACTATAAGGGCTTTCCTTACCTATTTCTATTAGACTGTTGGATATATGCAATAATATTCTATGAACTTTTGTAATGTCAACGTGAGATACATCTTCCTCATTCAAGTAAATTTTGTAATTGCCTTTCTCTTCGGGCAGCAGTTCGCATTCGATTACTTTATTATCTAAAGTAATATCTGCATGGATAAAACCTCTCTGCTGACACACCTCCCAAACGTTAAAAGGGATACGGATAGAAAAAATATCCTCCAGCTTTTCGATTTTACCATTAAAGAAATACCTCATATATAAACCTCCTGTGTAAATAAAGAATAAATTATAGCATTGCTCAATTTCCGCCCCCAATTATACTAAGAATGTAACAGATTTTTTTTGTTCTGGAAACACTTTTAACGTAAGTTTTTACAAAGTATTTAAAAAAAAACATACTGATAAAAAAGTGTCAAACCCGTTAATTTATTAACGTTAGAAAACACTTTAAATATATGAAATATTGATTAAATAATTTGTCAAATTTAAAATAATATTAAAAAATATTGACGTTATGAAATTTACATGCTTAAAATGAAAAAAGAGCTATTGCAATTATAAAATATGAACAAAGTTTTGATAAGGGATAAAGGAATGGAAGAAAACAGAAAAGTTTTTATTATCTGTATCAGTATAATATCATTAGTAATTTTGACTATAATAGGCAGTCTTGTCTTTTTCAAAATACAGACCGGAAAAATAACGAAGGTATTGGATAATGAAGAACGTGAAGCGTATGAAAAATATTATGTTATGATTGTTAATGACAGAACTTCTGAATTCTGGAAGGCAGTTTACGATGGAGTCAAAGAGGACGGACAGGCAACAAATGTCTACGTAGAGATGTTTGGAAATAATTTGTCGGAAGAGTATTCCCGGGAAGAACTTATGAAAGTTGCTATTAATTCTCAGGTAGACGGAATCATTGTAGAGGCAGACGAAAGTGCAAGGATGACTGAGCTTATAAATGAGGCGGTTAATCAGCAAATTCCTGTAGTTACAGTACTGGGAGATAATACCGGCGGAGAACGGCAAAGCTTTGTCGGTGTCGGGAGTTATAACCTCGGGCGCGAATACGGGAGGCAGGTAATAGAACTATGCGGCCAAAGCAAGAAGGATGTGCTGATACTGATGAGCGGCAGCTCCGACGGCACGAATCAAAATGTGTTGTTTTCGGGTATTCAAGAAACTGCCATGAATGAAATGCCCAAAGGAGGCAGTGCGCACCTTGAGATGAAACTGGTTGACAACGAGAATACATTTTCAGCTGAAGAATCCATTCGGGACATTTTCATGAGTCCGGGAATGCTGCCGGATATTATCATTTGTCTGGATGAATTGAGCACTGCTTGTGTATATCAGGCAGTAGTCGATTATAATAAAGTAGGAAGCATAGATATTATTGGATATTATGATGCTCCGCCGATACTTCAGGCAATAGAGAGAAACGTAATATATTCAACGATTTCTATAGATACAAGCCAGATGGGGAGACTTTGTGTGGAGGCCCTGAATGAATTTTACGAGCTTGGCAATGTCAGCGAGTATTTTTCGGTAGATGTTACCGTAATCAACTCAGATAATGTTGCAAGTTATATTGGAGACGGCAAGAACTATGATTGAGAAGCTTTTAAATAAGAATAGAAAAAGTATCCGTGATATGTCATTACAGACAAAGATTGCACTGACTCTGGTAACCAGCAGCGTTATTATTTTTGTTGTCAATTTATTTATGTATATCAATATTAACAGCATGGTTAATAAGTTAGATGCGGTATACCAAGGAAATGTCAAGCTGAATGAACTAAATGATGCGTTAACCAATGTACAGACCAGTATGACCGTTTATCTGAATACAAAGTCATCGGATTCTATGGAGGATTACTATAGAAGTGAGCAGAACTATCAATCTATGATGCTGGAGCTGAATGATACTATCAGTAACAATCAGTTGCTTCTCATGGAGAGAAATATACGCCATATGTCCGACAACTATCTGGAACTGACTAATCAGACGGTAGAGGCAAAACGCGGACGGAATGTTGAAAAATATAAGGTCCGCTATGAGAATGCAAGTGAGCTATACGAATATATAAGTACGTATATATATAGCCTGAATAATGAACAGTTTAAAAATAATTCCCTGACATATGAAGCGTTGTCCATTTCTTTTAAGTCCTTGGAGCTGGTCAGTAATGGCATACTGATTTGCGTAGTTATATGCAATATAATATTAACGATAATTTTAACACGTACAATAACCAATCCTCTTAAGGCGTTATCCGTAGCGGCCAGTGAAGTTGCAAAAGGAAATTTTGATTTGGACCTTCTTGAAGTGCAGTCCCGAGATGAAATTGGGGTTGTAACTAAGGCATTTAATAAAATGATTGTTAATATAAGGGCATATATAGCCAGAATAAAGACAAGCATGGAAAAAGAGCGCGCCATGAAAGAAAAAGAGCTGATGATGGAAACTCACTTAAAGGATGCGCAGTTAAAGTATTTGCAAGCGCAGATTAATCCCCATTTCTTATTTAATACACTAAACGCGGGCGCACAGCTTGCAATGATGGAGAGAGCGGACAGAACATATGATTATGTGCAGAACATGGCTGAATTCTTCAGATATAATATGAAAAACAGTGAAATAGTAACTCTGGGAGATGAAATAAGATTAATAGACAGCTATATATACATTTTGAATGTGCGCTTTTCAGGAGAGATAAATTTTAAAAAAGATGTTGATGAAAGATTTAATAATATTCAGATTCCCAGCATGATTTTGCAGCCTTTAGTGGAAAATTGCATTAATTACGGTATCAGGGATATTGACTGGGAAGGAAAAATTGTTTTGTCTGTATATGAAATCGAAGATAACGTATGCATAAGTGTTCGCGACAATGGAATCGGGATAAAGAAAGAGAAAATAGAAAAGATACTGAGCGGCAATTTAAAATCTGAAGATATTTCGGGTAATTCAAATGGAATAGGCTTAGATAACGTAATCAACAGGCTAAAATTATTTTTAGAAAGTGAAGACGTATTAGAAATAGTAAGCGAAGGCGAGAACAAGGGAACAGAGGTCAGAATATACCTTCCCGTTCAGGAAAAGAGGTATGAAGATGTATAAGATTATGCTTGCGGATGATGAGGGTATAGTAATTGATTCCTTAAAGTTCGTTATTGAGAAAGAGTTCGGCGATGAGTGCATGGTGGAATATGCCAAAACCGGACGAAATGTCATAGAGTTGGCGGAGCATCTGCGTCCGGATATTGCCATTATGGACATTCATATGCCGGGCATTAGCGGTATAGAAGCAATGAAAGAAATAAGAAAATCAAATGCTAATGTTATTTTCATCATAATGTCCGCATACGATAAGTTTGATTATGCGAAGGAAGCGATTAATTTGGGCGTAATGGAATACCTTACAAAGCCTATGAATAGGGAAAAGATAACACAGGTCTTAAAAAAGGCCATGATGCAGATTGATGACGAGCGAGCGAAGAGGAGCAATGACTTAATGGTTAGGGAGAAGCTGGAGACAGTAGTTCCCATCATTGAAAACGGGTTAATATATAATATTTTGCTCCAGGAATATTTCAAAGAAGATGTGGAAAATTATAAAAGTCTTTTGGGGATACAAGAAGAGTACGGATATATGATAGGAGTGGTGTGCGGCGAGGAGCAAAAAGGAAATTATATGACCAATGCTGTAGGAGCCGGTATGCGCCTTCAAAGCCATTATAGGGAGGTAAGGGAACTTATTAAGGAGTATTTTCCGGGAATTGTCGGTGGAATTATGGCGAATAAGATACCGGTGCTCGTTCCGTATAACTCTTCCAAAATGGACTATAACGAAAGAATTGAGCTAATTGAAAAAGCAAGACAGCTAGTAAGGAAAATGCGAAAAAGAATAGATGTAAATTTTCGTATTGGCATTGGTTCCGTAAAAAGCCTTAATAATCAGCAGGAATCCTATAATGAGTCTTTAAATGCACTAATTAATACAACGGGAAGCGTTGCCCATGCAGAAGATCTTCCGCTTGGATGTGAATATGAGGATAATTATCCTATTGATTTAGAAAAGGAGCTATTTGAGTCAATTTTAAAAGGTGATATTAATGCTACGCTTTCCCATTCGGGAAGGTACTTTGATTGGATGGGAGATACTTATCCGACCAGTGTTATGGATATTCGTTTGAAGACTTTAGAATTTGTCTTATGGGCAGAACACTTAGCGTATGAAAACGGAGGAATGACATATCAGTTCTGTGCAAGAACAGATTATTTGCCGATTGTTATGGAACTGCAGGGGATAGAAAAGCTTAAGGAATGGTTCGTGGAGAAGATGACGCAGGCTTGCCGCAATATAGCGACTAAAAGAGAAGAAAAATCAAGCTCTGTTGTTGAAGAAGCTAAAGAATATATAGCCGGGCACTATAATAAGGATATATCATTGGATGATATTTCCAGAAGGGTAGATATAAGTCCTTATTATTTCAGTAAGATATTCAAAGAAGAGACAGGGCAGAATTTTATTGAGTATCTTACAAATGTTAGAATTGATAAAGCTAAAGAACTCTTAAAAGACACCGGTTATACGATGAAAGAAATATGTGTAATGGTAGGGTATCAGGATCCTAATTATTTCAGCCGTTCATTCAAAAAGAAAGTCGGTGTTACTCCTACGGAGTATAAGGAGGGAGTTTAAGAATATGAAAAAGGGAAGGAGTCTTACAGTCATCTTTTGTCTTGCATTTGCATTATTAGCGGGTTGTGGAAACACGCAGGTAGAGAATACCGGAAAAGTGGAGACAGGACAGGATAAAATCCAGATAGGAATGTGTTTTGACTCGTTTGTTATAGAGCGTTGGCAGAGGGACAGAGATGTATTCGTATCTACGGCGAAAGAATATGGGGCAGAAGTAAATGTACAGAATGCCAATGGAGAAGTGGAGGAGCAGATAAAGCAAATCGAGTATTTTATTGAGAAGAAAATGGATGTTATCGTTATTATCAGCATCGATGGAAGTCGACTGAAGGATGTTGTCCAGAAAGCAAAAGGACAAGGAATCAAGATTATATGCTATGATAGAATTATTAAAGATGCGGGTGCGGATTTGTATATATCCTTTGACAATGAAGCGGTAGGAACGATGATGGCAGAAGCTCTTGTTCAAAGCGGATTGAAAAGTGGTGGGGTAATAATGTTGCAGGGACCTGTTACCGATAATAATGTTGAACTCGTAAGAAACGGCTTCATGAAAGTTATGAACCAATATAATATCGATGTAATCGGCAGCATCAATGCAGACGGCTGGAAACCGGAAATCGCCGGAAACTACATTTATGAAAATTCATTAATGGTGAACAAGGCCGGGGGCATTATGTGCGGGAATGACAGTCTGGCCACTTCGGTGGTTCATGCTCTTGCCGAAAAACGACTGGCGGGAAAAATAGCCGTAGTCGGGCAGGATGCCGAGCTGGAAGCATGCCAGAGAATTGTAGAAGGTACTCAGGTGATGACCGTTTATAAACCGGTAGAAAAATTGGCACAGGCAGCAGCAGAATATGCAATCATTCTTGCCAAAGGAGGAGATCTGACGAAAAGCGATGTGGTCTATACACTTCTTTCAAACGGCGGTGGCGTGAGCATTACGGAAGAGAAGGCGACAAGGAACAAAGAAAGCAATATAAAAAAGATAAATGATGGTACCTATGATATACCGTATGTTTTTTTAGAGCCAATTAGTGTAGATATTGATAATATAAATGAAGTCATTATTAACAGCGGATTTCATTTAAAAGAAGATGTTTATCTTAATGTTCCTGATAAAATGCCCAATTAGTAAATATGACAATAATAAATAGGAAAATTTTGAAGGAGATGAGAAAATGGCACAAAAAAGTGCTAGCATCTCCTTTTTTTATATTATTAAATATCAAAAATTTGAAGAAGGTTACAAGCAAATCCTATTTTTATTATGATATATTCAACATGTAACAAGGAAGTAGATGTTAACACAAATTTAAGGGAGGATTTGTAAGAATGAAGAAAAAAGTAATAAGCGCATTGCTTAGTGTAGCAATGGTAGCAACACTGCTTGTCGGATGCGGAAGTTCCAATACGGCAGCGACCACAGAAGCTCCGGCAAAAGAGACCACAGAAGCACCTGCGGCAGAAGCTCCGTCAGAAGAGACTGCGGAAGCTCCGGCAGAAACAGAGGCTGGCGGCGGATTAATCGGTGTAGCAATGCCGACAAAAGACTTACAGCGCTGGAATCAGGATGGTTCCAATATGGAAACACAGCTGAAGGAAGCCGGATATGAAGTCGACCTTCAGTATGCAAGCAATGATATTGCTACGCAGGTATCCCAGATTGAGAATATGATTTCCAATGGATGCAAGCTCTTAGTAATAGCTTCCATCGATGGTGATTCTTTAGGAACTGTTCTCGCTCAGGCAAAGGACGCAGGAATCCCTGTAATTGCATATGACCGTTTAATTATGAATTCGGATGCTGTCACTTATTATGCTACATTTGATAATTACATGGTAGGTACAAAACAAGGAGAATATATTAGAGATACGCTGGATCTCGACAATGCTAAAGGACCTTTCAATATTGAAATCTTTACAGGTGACCCCGGTGATAACAATGCAAGATTCTTCTATGGTGGAGCAATGGATGTTCTTCAGCCGTACATCGATGAAGGAAAGCTTGTTGTAAAATCCGGTTCTGTAGAGTTTGAAAAAGTTGCAACAGCTAACTGGTCAACAGAAACTGCACAGTCCAGAATGGACGCTATCATCGCTTCTTATTATGCAGATGGAACAAAATTAGACGCTGTTCTTTGCTCTAATGACTCCACAGCACTTGGCGTTGAAAACTCTTTGGCAGCAGCTTATACCGGAGAATGGCCGATTATTACGGGTCAGGACTGCGATATTGCAAACGTTAAAAACATGATTAACGGCAAGCAGTCTATGTCAATCTTCAAAGATACACGTACATTAGCAACACAGGTGGTTCAGATGGTTGACGCTGTTATGAAAGGTGGCGAAGCACCGGTTAACGATACAGAAAGCTATGATAACGGCACAGGCATCATTCCTTCTTATCTTTGCGAGCCCGTATTTGCTGACATCAATAATTACAAGGAATTGTTGATTGATTCCGGTTACTACAAAGAAGCTGATTTACAGTAAGTGAACTAACAAGTATTTAATATGACTTGTGTCATAAAGTAATACAACTGAATGCAGGCGGACATCCGCCTGCATTCTTAAGTAAGATGGTTGATTAGATATTGGGAGGAACTTGAAATTGGCAAAAATATTATTGGAAATGAAAAATATCACAAAGACATTTCCTGGAGTAAAAGCGCTGGACAATGTTAACCTGAAGGTAGAAGAAGGAGAAATCCATGCTCTTGTAGGTGAAAACGGTGCGGGAAAGTCTACGCTGATGAATGTACTTAGCGGAATCTATGGCTATGGTACATATGAAGGTGATATTGTTTATAATGGTGAAGTATGCAAATTTACTAAGATTAGAGACAGTGAAGAAAAAGGAATTGTAATTATACATCAAGAGTTGGCTCTGGTTCCTTATATGACAATTGGTGAAAATATGTTTCTGGGAAATGAGAGGGGACATAAATACGCATTAAACTGGAATGAAACGTATGGACGTGCGGATGAGCTTTTGAAAATAGTTGGATTAAAAGAATCATCCAGAACGCTAATTAAAGATATAGGTGTTGGAAAACAGCAGCTGGTGGAAATCGCTAAGGCTCTTGCTAAAGATGCAAAGTTGCTTATACTAGATGAACCGACAGCATCCTTAAATGAGTCAGATTCCAAAGCTCTTCTCGATTTATTGCTTAAGTTTAAAAAGCAGGGAATGACTTCCATTATTATTTCTCATAAATTAAATGAGATTGCTTATGTTGCAGATAAGATTACGGTTATCAGAGACGGTTCTACCATCGAGACACTCGATAAAGCGGTGGATACCATTTCGGAAGATCGTATCATAAAGGGAATGGTCGGACGTGATCTGACAAACAGGTTTCCTAAGCGTGAGAAAAAAGAAATCGGCGAATTAAAGATGGAGGTAAATAACTGGACGGTTTATCACCCCCTTTACTCCGAAAGGAAAGTCGTTGATAATGTCAGCATAAATGTTAGAAAAGGCGAAGTGGTAGGAATTGCCGGACTTATGGGTGCCGGAAGAACTGAACTCGCAATGAGTATCTTCGGTAAAAGCTATGGAAGCAATATATCCGGTGAAATTAAAATAAACGGAAAAGAGGTAAACCTCAATTCGGTAAAAGATGCGATAGATAACAAATTGGCTTATGTAACAGAAGACAGAAAAGGTAACGGACTTATACTTAGTAATCCCATTAAAATCAATACCACATTGGCCAATCTAGGTGCAGTAAGTAAACATTCGGTTATCAATAAAGATAAGGAATATGCCGTTGCGGTAGAATATAAAGACAAACTGAAAACCAAGTGTCCTACTGTGGAACAAAACGTAGGAAATCTAAGCGGTGGTAATCAGCAAAAGGTTCTGTTGGCAAAATGGATGTTTGCTAATCCGGAAGTATTAATACTGGATGAACCCACAAGAGGTATTGATGTTGGAGCAAAATATGAAATTTACTGCATTATCAATCAATTAGTAGCAGAGGGTAAGTCAGTGATAATGATTTCATCGGAGCTTCCGGAAGTTCTTGGAATGTGTGATCGTATCTATGTTATGAATGAAGGAAGAATGGTAGGAGAACTTTCGGCTGAAGAAGCTTCACAAGAACTGATTATGTCACACATATTGAAGGTTAGTAATAAAGGAGCGTAAATTATGGATAAAGTTAGATTGATGGAAGGCGTTAAAAAATACACAATGATTATTGTTCTCGTGCTTGTAACAGCCTTTTTTGCATGGGGAACCGGGGGCAAGATTCTTCTTCCCCAAAATGTTAGTAACTTAATTTCACAGAATGCATACGTATTTGTACTGGCATCCGGTATGTTGCTTTGTATTCTGACCGGAGGAAATATCGACCTCTCTGTAGGTTCTGTTGTTTGCTTTGTGGGAGCAATCGGCGCTGTACTAATGGAAAATAAAGGAATAAATCCGTATTTGGCAATAATTGCCATGGTATTGGCCGGACTCTTAATTGGTGCATGGCAGGGATTCTGGATTGCTTTTGTGCGTATCCCGCCCTTCATTACGACGTTGGCAGGTATGCTTGTATTTCGAGGGCTTTCTAACGTAGTACTGGATGGTATGACAGTATCCCTTACCTCTGAGCCGTTTATCAAGCTTTTTGGTGGCGGTGCGAACTGTTATGTTCCGGATATATTTGGAGTAGAGGGCTTCAATTTAACGTGTATGATTGTAGGTATCATTGCATGTGTGTTTTATATAACAATTCAACTAAAGAATAGAATAGTAAGATCCAGAAAAGGTTATGAAACGGATAAATTAATAACTAGCCTCATCAAGATAGTTCTGATTTGTTCGGTAATACTTGCGTTTACAATAAGACTTTCTCAGTATAGAGGTATTCCTACTGCACTTATATGGGTAATGATTGTAGTTCTAATATACGGTTATATTACCTCGAATACTACCGTTGGACGTTACTTTTATGCGGTAGGAGGTAATGAAAAAGCAACGAAGCTTTCTGGTATTAATACGAATAAAGTGTATTTTCTAGCGTATTTAAATATGGGATTCTTATCAGCTTTGGCTGGAATGCTCACAATTGCGCGTATGACGTCAGCACAGCCTACTTATGGAACAAACTATGAAATGGATGCTATTGGTTCTTGCTTTATCGGTGGTGCATCTGCTTATGGCGGAACAGGAACAATTCCCGGAGTTATTGTCGGTGCGGCACTTATGGGTGTTATCAACCTTGGCATGAGTATTATGGGAGTTGATCAGAACATTCAGAAGGTAGTAAAAGGTTTGGTTCTTATGGCAGCAGTTATATTTGATGTTGTATCTAAACGAGGCGGAAAATTAATTACCAATAGTTAATTTTTCTAATATCTAATCAGGAAAAGTTCCAGCGTGCTTATTAGTACGTTGGAACTTTCTGCAGTTATAAAAACTGTCGTTATAAATTAGGGAGGAACCAAAAGAGTATGGGTGTAAATAGGGAGAATAAGCAAGAGGTTAATGGAAATTTACTTGGGAAGGCAAAGTTAAAGAGCAGTATAGGAATTAAAATATATATTCAAATAATTTTAATATCATTGGTAGCTATGGCAGTTATTTGGTCCATGGTATTATCTTTACAAAAAATAAGTAATGCAAATGAAAGAATCATCAATAAGCAAGTGGCTGAGGCGGAGGCTATTTCAGAAATATCAAGAGATTATTCTTATATTAACGGACAAGTCCTAATGCATGTTCTGACAAATAGAGAAGGTGATATGGAAAAAATAGGTGAAGATATTAATGAAAGACTTGCTGAACTGGATATGAAAACAAAGGCTTTTGATTCCCTTTTGTTAAAAGATGATACCAGACGTGAGGACTTCGATAGATTTGCCGCAGATTATGCACGGTATAAAAAGACAGTGGCAAGCTTGCTGAATACAAGTAAAGTGAATAAACAGCAGGCAGAGGTGTCCGCGACTTCCAATTTATACATGTTTAATGCAAATATTGAAGGATATATAGATTCAATTATTGAATATACAAACAGAGAAATGGAAAATGAGCAGGCATCAATAGCTGATATAATTAAAACGGTTCCATACATTGCATTTGGATCGTTTGGTTTTTTTGGAATTGCTATTGCCCTAATTATTATAGTAATAAGTTTTACTGTAGTAAATCCTGTTAAAAAATCTACTAATCAAATTGATTGGATTGTGAATGGGATAAAAGAAAGAAGAGGAGACTTGACGCAGAGAATCGAAGTTAAGTCGAGAGATGAAATAGGAAGGCTCTCTTCAGGAGTTAATGATTTTTTGGGATTGGTACAAAATATTATATCGAGTATAATTGTATGCTGTAGCAAATTAGGAATACAAGGGAAAGTAGTAGAAGAAAATGTAAGAAAGGTGAATGAGAAAGCCGATAATATCTCGGCGATAATGCAGGAGTTTGCGGCCGGAATGGAAGAGGTATCAGCAACAATTACTATGCTGAATGAAGATACCCTGAACATGGAGAATTCAGTTATTCAAGCGTCGGATAAAGCTACCAGAGGAAGCGACTATGCAAAGGATGTTAAGGTAAAAGCACATGAAGTAGAACAAAGAGCGATAAACAGTAAAGCCGAAGCGGTTAGTATGATTGAGTCAATTGATGCTTCCGTGAGCCAATCGGTGAAAAATAGTAAACAAATATATAAAATTACGGAATTGACAGAAGAAATATTAGGGATTGCAAGCAAAACTAATTTGCTCGCACTTAATGCTTCTATCGAAGCGGCAAGAGCAGGTGAAGCAGGCAGAGGATTTGCGGTAGTGGCTGATGAAATAAGGATATTGGCTGATAATTCCAGAAATACAGCAAATTATATTCAGAATATCAGCGACGGAGTAGTAAAGCATGTGGAGGATTTGGCTAAAAATACACAGGAAATATTATTCTTCATACATAACAATGTATTGGAAGATTATGAAACATTAGAAAGAACCGGAAAAGAATTTTTTAAAACGGCAGAAGAAATGGATGGCATTATGGAGGACTTCAAATTTTGTATGACAGAGCTGCTTTATTTGGTGAAAAAGATAAACAAGGCAAACGACGGAATTAATACGACAGTTGGAGACAGCACACAAGAGATTACCGGTGTTGCGGAGGATGCTTCTGAGCTATCGGAAAACATGGGTCAGATAGCGAGAGCTTTGAAGGAAGTAAATGATGTGGTGGGTAGGCTGGAGAGCAGTGTGAGTTATTTTGTCCAATATTAGATACTCATCAAAGGATCTGTGCTTTTTGGCGGATCCTTTTTCTTTTGATAGAATACTGTTTTTTTATTTGCCATTTGTTGCTATAATAAGAAAAAAGTAATCTAGGAAGATACGAGAGTAATTGCAAAAAAAATTGGGGGACAATGTTCATGAGAAACGAAAAAGAGATGATGGATTTGATAATCAGAACGGCTGAAAATGACGAACGGATTCGCGGGGTATATATGAGTGGCTCCAGAACGAACAAAAATGCGCCCAAGGATATTTTCCAAGATTACGATATTGTATATGTTGTAACGGAAACAGCATCATTTATCGAAGATGAATCTTGGATTGACGTATTCGGAGAACGGCTTTATATGCAGCTTCCGGAGAAGATGGGCAAGATACTGGGATATGACAGCAACTTCGACAATTGTTACGGATACTTAATGCAGCTTGCAGATGGGAATAGGATTGATCTTCATCTTCAGACTCTGGAATACAGCATAAGAGATATGAAGCATGACAGACTGTGTATCATCCTTTTGGATAAGGACAAGGCTTTTCCGGAGATTCCTCCGGCTACCGATCAAGATCACTGGATAAAGAGGCCTTCGGAAGAGGAATATTCATGCTGCTGCAATGAATTCTGGTGGCTGCTTAATAATATGGGAAAGGGGCTGTGGCGAGGGGAAATGCCTTATGCCATGGATATGCTGAACTTTTATGTGAGACCGCAGTTTATTAAAATGATTTCATGGTACATCGGCATTCATACATACTTTTCCTGTAGCATAGGTAAATCAGGAAAATACCTTTATAAGTATTTATCTCAGGATAAAATGGATAGGATTTATTTAACATATCCTACAGGGAATATTGAAGCTGTCTGGCAATCGTTATTTGAAATGTGTGACTTTTTTGACGCAGTTGCGAAGGAAGTAGGGCGTGGACTGGGATATGCCTATAACGATAAAGAAGCATATAACAGCAGGCTGTTTCTGGATTGCACTTATGAACTTCCGGGAGATGCCAAAGAGATATTGATGGTCAGGCGGATGAAGGCAACTGACGTGGAAGAGATTGCGAGGATATGGCTGGAGTCAAATATCGAGACTCATGATTTTATTCCGGAAGCTTATTGGCGCGGTAATTACGAGAATGTTAAGAACCGGTTATATGAGTCGGAGGTTTACGTTTATGAAGATCATAAAGGGATTCATGGCTTTGCGGGAATAAATAAGGGTTACCTCGCAGGTATTTTCGTGAAAAAAGAGATGAGATCGAAAGGTGTAGGCAAGGCACTGATGGATATCTGCAAGTCTAAATATTTCAGAATAAACCTTCATGTATACTGCATGAACAAAAAAGCTGTGAAATTCTACATGAAGGAAGGGTTTGTAATCAATAAGAAACAAATGAACTACCCGACAGACGGCACGGCAGGCTGCTCCGAATTCGAGATGATATGGCAAAAAGAAGGAAACAGCACAAATCCCGTTGCTATAAATGGAGCGGAGAATGAAAGGAAATAGTAAATGAATAGATATATAAAAATAGCAGGTATTTGTCTGGTGACATTGCTTATGACGGGCTGCGGAGGCCCGCCTGAAGACAAGGTTCAAGAAGTGCGAAGTGTCTATGCGGAGTTGGTAAGCAGACATAATGAGGTAATTGAAGCATATGCCGATGTGGAGGACGATTCCTTTAACGATGAACTGGACGGTATGGCAGAGAAGTTAAACAGTATCGGACAGCAGGACGTGGAACAAATGTCAGAGGAAGATATTGATAAGACGATTGAGGACTTGCGGTCTAATATAGCGGTATATGATGCTATTTTAGCTTCCGTGAAGCAGATGGAGGAGATTAAGTCGGCAGATGATGCGGATAGTGTTTCAGTAACAATAAAAAATAACACGGGAGTGCAGCTGAAAGAAGTCTATCTGTATAAAGCTGCAGAAGAAGATAAAAAAGTTAATCTGGCGGAGAATACCGGAAGCCTCGGAGGATACGGAGCCCTAAGTGTGTTGAATCTCTGCATGACGGAAGAAGAAACGATATGGCATTTGGAGGCAAGAGACATGGGAGGCAAAGTGATAGAATCTGCGGATATAAGCTTTGAAGGTTATCAGAATAAAGAGGTAACGATTAATATGGAATACAGCTTCGATACGATGGAAGGCTGGATAGAGATAAAGTAAATGCGCATAATCCGATAAGCAAGGATAAAACATGACAAGCAAGGACAAATATTCTTGACAAGCATACATATCACAAGGTAAAATACCAGTGTTGCCGAACAGCGAATTCGGCACAATGCCCAGATAGCTCAGTTGGTAGAG
>JAAYNW010000040.1 GCA_012520655.1 Clostridiales bacterium
ATAAAGGTTTTAGAAAGAAAAATAGGTAGTAAATTTGACACTACCCGGGGAAACAAAGGGGAAGAAAAATGAAGTTTATCTATATATTTATATATAATTGAGCTGCCAGATATCGGAACCGTAAGTTTTCTGCTTGTCGTAAGAGAGTAGTTCCAGAAAATAATCGTGAAAGCGGGAGTACTTTTTCCAGTTACTGTTTGAAGAAACTATTTCTGTCATGGATATCCTTTGTGGTGTGTTTTCTTGTTTGTGCTGCATTTGGTATCCACCTCCTTTTGATATCAATATTATATGGGACAATTATGAACGTGATGTGTTTATTTCCTTAAACAAAACTAATGTTTCTTAGAAAAAAATGAGGAAATTATTAACTAAAAATAAATTTCCAAAAGCGATATGATAGGTAATATGTAGAAAATTAGGAGAAGCAGTTGAGAATCCGGATGCTTCGTGATAAAATAAAAGAGAGATAATTTAGTAATAGGTGTTTTGTTTGTGAAAGATGGTTCGGAGAACGTAAATGTTCTTTTGAACCATTTTTTCGTTTTCTATATGCTCCACCTTCTATAATATGGTATAAAAAGAAGGACGCAACGCGTCCTTCTTAAAAAATCTAAGATATATTCTTAATTTTCTTCTTTGCTCTCGCCGGAAGTAATTTTGGCGAGGAGTGTGGCGATACCGATGATTAAAAGGGTTGTAACAAAAATGCCGGCCATTCCTTTGCCCATAATTTCCAGAGCAATTATCACATTGTTCATCATAATAACATGTCCTCCTTACTTCAAATAGTTAGTTACAAGGTTAATTACAAGACCACCGGCTACAACAGAAGCGATCTGTCCGGATACGTTAGCACCGGCTGCCTGCATGATAAGAACGTTGCCCGGATCCTCTTTCATAGCCATTTTTTGTACGACACGTGAAGACATGGGGAAAGCTGAAATACCTGCCGCACCAACCATAGGGTTGATTTTATGGGGTGTAAAAAGATTGATGAACTTAGCAAAAAGAACACCGCCAATCGTATCAAATACGAATGCAACAAGACCGATCAACATAACCATAATAGTCTGCAGGTTTACAAAAGATTCTGCCTGCATACTGAAGGAGATAGTGATACCGAGCAAAAGTGTAATTAAATTTGCAAGTGAATTCTGCGCGGTATCGGACATTGTACCCAGTACGCCGCATTCACGAAGCAGGTTACCGAACATAAGGAAACCAACGAGCGACACGGAAGAAGGCGCTATGAAGCCAACGATAACGGTAACGATAATAGGGAATGCAATACGCATCGATCTGGATACCTGAGAAGGCTTGTAGTCCATGCGGATCCGGCGCTCTTTTTTAGTCGTAACGAGCTTAATAGCAAAAGGCTGAACAATCGGTACGAGAGCCATGTAAGAATAAGCCGCTACGGCAATAGCACCGATATATTTGGAATGAAGTATCTGGGATACTAAAATTGACGTAGGACCGTCAGCAGCACCGATGATACCGATAGAAGCAGCATCCTTTAAGTCGAATCCCAGCAGAGTTGCTAAGAGGATAGCGGCAAAGATACCGAACTGCGCAGCAGCACCGAATAAAAACATAATAGGTTTGGAAAGAAGAGGGCCGAAATCGATCATGGCGCCGATACCGATAAAGAGAAGAATCGGCAATGCTTCGGAAGCTTCAATTCCTATTTCGAATAACCACTGAATGATACCGTTTGTTTCGCCAACACCTTCCAGCACTTGATTCAATACACCTGAAGCAGGAAGATTGACGAGGATAGCACCAAAGCCCATTGGTAAGAGCAGGGACGGCTCGTATTCTTTTTTTATAGCGAGCCAAATCAGCAAAATGCCAACGCCATACATTACAATTTGCTGCCATGTTACAGACATAATTCCTTCAATAATAAAATTCATGATTCGTTCTCCTTTTGTTTATTTATTATTTCTGCCGTCGCAGAAGTAATTACACGATCTTTTATTTCCGTGATGGAAAAGTTTACCTCCGGCGTCTTTAACGTGAGCGGAAGCTGAGATTCTTCGGGAATATATCCCAATTGCTCAATTAAATATCCGGATAAGGTATCGCAGTTGCTCGTAAGATGCAGATGAAGCTCTTCGTTTAAATCATAGATAAGCATATTGCCGGGAATATGGTATGCACCGGAAGAGAGCTGTACAATACCAGTGTCCGCTTCTTCATATTCTTCCCAGATATCACCTACGATTTCTTCAATCAGATCTTCCAGAGTAACAAGGCCCGATACACCGCCGTATTCATCGACCAGAACGGCCATATGGATTTTATTTTTCTGCATTTCTTGAAAAAGCTTGTCAATCTTTTGATTTTCCGGAACAAAATACGGTTTCTGTAAAAGCGCTCTTATGTCGACATTGGTAAAAGACTGCTCCTTAGCCTTTATCATGAAATCTTTTACGGAAAGTATTCCTATGATGGTATCCATATTTTTGTCATAGACGGGAATACGGGAACGTCTGCTCTGCAATATAGTGTCCAAATATTCATCCCGGAACTTGGAAATATCTATGGCGATCATATCCTGTCTTGGAGTCATCACTTCTTTTGCTTTCTTATCATCAAAAGAAAAAATAGAAGTAATCATTTCTTTCTCGATGTCATTAAAAACACCTGTTTCCTGTCCTGTTTCCAAGAGCGATTTTATTTCCTCTTCGGATACTTCTTCCTCGAGCGACGAGGACTTCATACCGATAAGATGAAGAAATCCATTGGTGGATAAGGAAAGCAGTTTAATAAATGGTGCCATAACAATGGATACATAATAAATAGGAGTTACACAAAAAAGGCTGAATCCCTCCGCTTTCTGTAATGCCACTCTCTTTGGCACAAGTTCGCCGAAGACAAGCGTGAAATAGGATAAGATTAATGTTACAACAACTACGGCAATCGTTCCGCTGTAAGGAATATTTAATTCAGCCATTTTAGCAGCAAGTATTTGTGAAATACCCGTTGCAGCAGATGCGCTGGAAAAAAATCCGGCAAAAGTAATGGCTACCTGAATAGTGGAAAGAAAGTTGGTAGAGTTCTCCGAAAGGCGCAGTATTAAAGCTGCCTTTTTGCTGCCTCCTGCAGCAAGCCGTTTAATCTTATTCTTGTTGACGGAAACTACCGCCATTTCGGCTCCTGCAAAAAATGCGTTTACCATTGTCAGAAATGCAAGAAATAAAAGTTGAAAAGTAATCGTTCGGGCGACAGGGTCGCTGCCCATAAATAAAACCTCCTTAAAAATGTGTTGATTTAATATGGGAGAGGCATGATAAAAAAGACTTTTATTGTAACGGCATACGATACAATAAAAATCTTGCCATTTCAATTCTCCGCGTATAAAACATAACCCGGAGGAAATGCCGCGAAAGAATACATATAAATGACGGATGCTCCCTCTATTAAAGCCTTATTAATTAGCAACTATATTATATATGAAAACAAGTTATTTGTACATAACAATTTTTCCGGGATTCATATTTGAAAGCTGATAAGAGAAAACTTATTTTAAAGAAAATTATTTGTACATTTTCCACGTCTTTTTGCTTGGATAAGCTATAATAAACAATTATAATATACGGTATAAAGGAAATTCCACTTTAATTTTTTTCCATAAAATGGTATATTGTTTAAAGGATATAAATTTAGGCAGCAGTTATGATGGAGGAGAAAGTGATGACAAGAGAGCAGTACTTAAGAATCGATAAAAAAGTTATGGTAATTGTAGCATGTACGCTTATATTCTGTGCAATTTCCATGCTGCGGTATGCGACGGGACAAGATGCTCGGTTGAGCGATTATATCGGATTGTATACACCCATGGTGATGCTAGTGGTTACTATTGTCGGATTTATGATTTGTAAAGGGAGGCGGATATGCGGTTCCGTATTGACGGGTGCAGGTGCAATTACATTTGTTATTCTTATGTCTGTGAGCACTTTTCCGTCGACTTACATATATGCCTGTCCGCTAATGATTGCTTCTATGATGTACTTAAATGTAAGGTTTGCGGTAGCGGGTACATTAACTATTTTTGCGGCCAATATGGTATGGACTATTAAGGATGCTGCTGCGGGCAGTCTGGATTGGGACGCGGGCATTATTCAATGGGGTATATCAATTCTTATATGTGTTTCGGCTTATATGTCAATGAAAATAATACAGAAGTTTAACGATGAGAATATGGAAAGTATCAAAGCAGTTGCAAAGGAACAAGCGGAGGCTGCGGGAAAAATGCTGCACACGGCGGACGATATCGGCAAGGACTTTGAAAGAGCCAATGAAATGCTGAAGCTTTTGCAGGAATGCGTGGATTCTAACAGTATCGCGATGCAGAATATTGCTCAAAGCACGGAAAGCACGGCGCAGTCGATTCAGGAACAGGCGGCAATGTGTTCAAATATTCAGGATAGTACGGATATTGCAGGAAAGGAAACCTCTAAGATTGCGGAAGTGTCTTTAGTAACCTCCGAGAATGTGGCGGAGGGAGTAGGCCTCGTTAACAGCCTGAAGGAACAGGCGGCAGGAGTGGAGGAAGCGAGCCGTCAAACAGTGAGCGCAACAGCCAGACTAACAGCGCGGGTAGATGAAGTGAAGCATATCGTGGGAGATATTATGAATATTTCTTCCCAGACTAACCTTCTGGCTTTAAATGCTTCCATCGAAGCGGCGAGAGCAGGAGAAGCGGGTAGAGGATTTGCGGTTGTAGCGGATGAAATAAGACAGCTTTCGGATCAAACCAAGGGTGCTACCGAACGAATTACGGGAATTATTTCAGAACTCATTGAGGATGCCAGAAGCGCATCGGAGAGCTTGAATCATTCCGTGGAATTCATTGGCGAACAGACCAATATGATTGACGTTACAAAGAAAAAGTTTGAAACGATAAATGATGAAGTAATAGAACTTGCAGGCAGTATCAGTAATCTGGAACAGACAATGGAAGACATTATGAACGCGACCGGAGTTATATCGGAGAATATATCTCAATTGTCGGCAACCGGCGAAGAAGTTGCAGCCTCTTCGGAAGAGGGTATGAAAACTGCCGAAGAGGCGGTAGGCCAGATGGCAGAATGTCAGAGAATGCTTGAATCCATATACAAACTGGCATTGGAATTAAAAACATATGTGAAATGACGTATACGATAAGAGAAAGGCTTCGGAAGCACGAGAACATGGCTATCCGGGCCTTTTGTGCTTTATATTAATCACATTTTAGGATATAATAGTTTTATCCAAAAACTTTAGAGAGAGGTAATAAAAATGTCGAAGGTAATAGATAATTTTCTGGAATATGTCAAAATAGATACGCAGTCCGATGAGGGAAGTACTTCTACTCCCACTACCGAGAAACAGTATGATTTGGCTAAGCTGCTCGTTAATCAACTGGAAAGAATCGGCGCAGAGGAAATAAACTTTGATAAAGAGCATTGCTATGTATATGCTTCCGTTCCGGCTTCGAAGGGTGGTGAGAAGGCGCCTGTAATCGGGTTTATTGCCCACATGGATACCTCTCCGGCAGTAACGGGTATGAATGTAAAGCCTCGGATCATTGAGAATTATGATGGAAACAGCATTGTGTTAAATGCTGATAAAAATATCATCATGAAAACGGAGGATTTTCCCGAATTGGCATCCTATAAAGGAAAAAGTTTAATCGTAACGGATGGTATGACTCTGTTGGGTGCCGATGATAAGGCGGGAATAGCGGAAATTATGGCGATGGCGGAGTATCTGCTGACACATCCGGAAATCGTTCACGGGAAAATAAGAATCGGATTTACTCCGGATGAAGAAGTCGGAGCGGGTGCCGATTACTTCAATGTAGAATTATTCGCTGCCGATTACGCTTATACAGTAGATGGCGGCAGACTGGGAGAGCTTGAGTACGAGAACTTTAACGCGGCAGGAGCAAAGGTCAGGGCTCATGGACGTAGCGTGCATCCGGGAGATGCCAAAAATAAGATGTTGAACGCGCTGCTTTTACTGCAGGAATTTCAGACGATGCTTCCTGCATTTCAGAATCCGATGTATACGGAAAAGTATGAAGGCTTTTATCATTTGGATTTTTTAAAAGGCAATGTGGAGGAAGCCGTGGCGGAATATATTATCCGCGACCACGACAGGGATAAATTCGAACAGAAAAAAGCTGCTTTTCTTAAAATAGGCAGTTTCCTGAATGAAAAATACGGAGTAGGTACTTTTTCCATCGACCTAAAAGATTCTTATTATAACATGCGCGAAGTGATAGAGAAGAATATGCATTTGATAGACAATGCCAAAGCAGCTATGGAGGAGATAGGAGTGACGCCGATTGTGATACCGATCAGAGGAGGTACGGATGGTGCCAGACTTTCCTTCATGGGACTGCCATGTCCGAACCTTTGCACCGGAGGGCATAATTTCCACGGGAAATACGAATATATTTGTGTGGAATCCATGGAAAAAATCGTAGAGCTGCTCGTTAGGATTGCGGAGAAATATGGAGCTGCTTCTCCGGCTGTCTGAATTATGTAATTAATATGCATTTAATAATATGTATTTAAGATGAAGAAACTGAAAACATGTGACAACCTATGCCCGGCATATACTGTAACAATAGTTATGCCGGATGTTTTTGTGTATGAATAAATATGTAGAATTAATCAAAAAGAAAATACTGGGGGTACTTCCGAAACAGGAAGAGGGACAATCGGAAGAAGCGTATAGAAATATGCTGATTATAAGAGGGGTGGAAGCTGCGGTATTTTTATTTGCAGCACTTGCTATCGTAAAAGGGGCAATGGCTGTCCTGCCCGGATCTATTACGGTCAGCAGTAGTGTAAATGGAAGAGAGCTTCCTATCTATTGCGTGGAAACCGAGAAAAAACAGATATCGCTTTCTTTTGACGTAGCGTGGGGAAACGAGGATGTGGAAAAGATATTGAACCTTCTAAGGAAGCATAATATCTTTGCAACCTTTTTTATGACAGGCGGATGGGTAGAAGCTTATCCGGATGATGTAAAGGCCATTCTTGCGGCAGGGCACGATTTGGGAAATCACAGCGAGAATCATAAAAACATGTCTCAGCTATCGGAAGAACAGTGCGAGGCGGAAATCATGGAGACGCATAGAAAGGTGCAGGAGCTTACCGGATACGAGATGTTTCTGTTCCGCCCTCCTTATGGGGATTATAATAATATAGTCATAAAGTGCGCGGCAAAGTGCAAATATTTTTCCGTTGAAGGGAATGTAGATTCTCTTGACTGGAAGGATTACGGTGTGGATGCCATTATTAAAGAAGTTACTCAGAACAAAAATCTCGGGAACGGCAGCATTATTTTGTGTCATAACGGAACAAAATACACTGCTGGAGCGTTGGATGGTCTGATAACAGAGCTGGAAAAACAAGGGTATGAATTCGTTCCGATTTCTCAGCTCATCTACACAGACCATTATCATATGGATGTGGAGGGCAGACAGATTAAAAATTGAACGATATAATTTACAAGTGGAATGAGGAAACGCTTCTTCATACAAGGTTGTGATGTTCTCGGCGGATAATACGGTCTCAGCCGCCGAGGAGTCATAACTTTGTTTTTAACCTTTTTGTCGTTTAATGTATTTTTTTTGTGTTTTAGGTTTTTGATTTCTTGTGCGGCTTTATTATATGTGTTAAAATTATTAACATATTGTGGATTGGATTTGTTTAATATTCCGAAAGCTAATACGAAGAAGAGAAAGACAGCATGGGAGCGGAGAAGATACAATATGTTAAAAAATAAAAACATTTGGAAAAGATTATTTATAGGTGCATTTCTTTGCGGCACACTAACCGGTATATTGTTTTTTTATATAAATATTTTAGATAAAAAATTAAATGATGAAATTATAAGTGCATTAGAAGAGACTTCCGAACAGAGCGTTGTTATTTTGAATAAGGAAGTAGAAGGAGAATTTACACTTCTGACAGAAGTGGCATACAGATTATCGGTTAGGGGTGATTTTGATCCTAAGGAAGCAGTTGAGGAACTGCAGAGAATCTCTCAAAGAAATTCCGTAAAAAGGATGGGAATTATTATGCCCGACGGGCAAGCCTATACAACGGATAATAAAGTCTTGGATCTGCGAGACAGAGAGTTTTTCCAGGATAGTGTGCAAGGAAAAAGAGGAATTTCGGGGCGTCTTCAGGACAAGGACAACGGTGAAGATATTGTTGTGTTCAGTATGCCTATTTATGAAGGAGAAAATGTTTGTGCGGTAGTTTTCATGACTTTTAGGCTGGAAGAAATACAGAATTTATTTTCAGTTTCTGTTTTTGATGGCGAAGGGTATACCTACGTAATAGAAGAGAATGGAGACATCGTGTTGGATACGACTGTCTCTAAAGGATTAAGCAATTATGAAAATATTTATTCGGCGTTAAAGGATGCGTCTGTAGACAATAGGGAAGTGGCGCATAAAATGAAGAAAGATCTGGAGAGGGGAGAGAGCGGATACATCCGTTTTCATAATAAGATAGATAAGTATATGTATTATTCCCCGCTCCAAGCTAAGAGCTGGTATGTCTTGAACGTAGTTCCTGCAGATGTTATGGATTCGACCAGAGATTTTATTATGTTTCTGACCTACGCGCTCTGCACCGCACTTGCCGGTATTTTTGCAATTTTTATCTTATATATTATTAAAACGGAGCAGAGGAAAAAAAAAGAACTATCCAATATTTTATATGTGGACAATGTGACAGGCGGATATTCTTATGCGAGATTTTGTGCGGAAGCGCAGAACTGTCTGAAGAGCACTACCGGCAATGCGGCATATATTGTAATGGATGTGGATCAGTTTAAAATAGTCAATGAATTGTTCGGTTATGAAAAAGGGGACACTACGCTATGTTATATATGGAAGATGTGGAAGAAACATAGCAGAGAAAACGAGATTTATGCAAGGAGAATTGCGGACAAGTTTGTTGCGCTTTGGTATTTTAACAGCCGGGAAGAACTGGATAAAAGGGTAGAAAGCTTTCTGGATGCCTTGCAGAAAAGCTTTTCGGATACTATCAGCGAATATATATTGAAAGTGTCCCTTGGCATTTATATAGTAAAAGACAAAAACGAAGATACACAGCATATGCTGAATTATGCCACGATGGCTCATTCTTCCATAAAAGGGCAGGAGGATATACAATACGCATTTTATGATGATGATTTTAGGGCGAAGCTTTTACAGGAAAAATTGCTGCGTGATCAGATGAAGCTGGCTTTACAAAATGAGGAATTTACTGTCTATTACCAGCCCAGATATAGCGTACTGACGAAGAAGCTGGTAGGCGCGGAGGCTTTGGTGCGCTGGAAGAAAGCGGATGGCTCTACTGTTATGCCGGGAAGCTTTATTCCTTTGGCTGAGAAAAATGGATTTATCAGCCATCTGGATAAGTACATATTTGCGGAAGTATGTAAAAAACAAAAGGAATGGATGAATAAAGGGAAACAAGCGGTTCCCGTTTCCGTCAATCTATCCAGAAGACATTTGTATGATGACAGCTTTATGGAGGAATATCGGAAGATGGTGGAGGATACTGCGGTGCCTGCAAAATACATGCAGCTTGAGCTGACGGAAAGCGCTATGTTTGAGAATCAGGAGGCTTTGTGTCAGATTATTGACAAGCTTCATGCTATGGGATTCAACATATTGATGGATGATTTCGGAACGGGATATTCTTCCCTTATGATGTTGAAATCAATTCCTATCGACGTTTTGAAATTGGATAAAAGCTTTGTGGATGATTTCGATGATCCGAAAGGGCGGAAAATCATCACCAGCGTTATAGAGCTGGCACAGGCACTGAATATAGAAGTAACGGCCGAAGGAGTGGAAACAAAGGAACAGTATGAATTCCTGAGGGAGCTTGGATGCAATACGATTCAAGGGTTCTATTTTGCAAAGCCGATGCCGGATGAAGAATTTGAAAAGCTTTTAGAAGAGCCCACATAAGGCGTAGAGTGGCGGGTATGTACGATGAGGAGTATGACGTGCGAAGCTGTGCGGGGAGGAAAATAGGAGATGAAGCCACATAAAGAGAAAATAATACCGGTCGTTTGGCTGGTATTTATAGCGCTGACCGTAGAAATATTTATCTGTAACTTTTCTTTCTGGAAGAGTTTGTGTTACGGAGAAAAAGTGACCTTTAGCAATATAGAAATAGAAGGCGGAGACAGAATTGAAGAAGGTTCCGATAAATATATTGTCTCCGATGGGGTACTGACAATACATATACCGGAAGTCAATACGGCAATACATAACCTGTTTTTTTCGCTGGAATTTTCCGGAGCTTCCGTGGTTCCTTATATTATAACCCTTACGGATGAGGGGAACTTTTATCCTTATACATTGCCGGAGAACCAGATAGTATCCGGTATTTCAAAATCTTATTACACCGATCTTCACACTTTTGGTAAAGTCGTGGAACTAACCTTGCAATTTACGTTTTCGCCGGAAAGTGTTGTAGATATAAAGGGAATCAGTGCTAATATGCATATGCCGTTTGCATTTCATATAGAAAGATTCCTTGTCGTTCTGGGAGCGGTTTTTCTGCCATATCTGCTGAAAAGGTATTCTGCAAATATGACCGGAAAAAGGCAGGCCGTACTTACGGCGGTGGCCATTCTCTTTCTGATTGGACTTATGTGGAAAGTGGTTCATGTAAATCCTATATGTATTAATTCTCCGTGGCCTCATCATAAACAGTACCAGGAACTGGCGGAGGTCATGTCCAGGGGTCAGTTCTATCTTGATGCGACGGCTTCTGACGGGTTATTGAACGCTGAAAATCCTTACGATACGATTTACCTTCAAGCCAGCAACATAGATTATAAGGCAGATTATTCTTACTATGAGGGAAAATACTATGTGTACTTCGGAGTGGTACCGGAGTTGCTTTTCTATTTGCCCTGCTATATGCTGACGGGTCATCAATTTCCTAATTATATGGCAGTGTATTTATGCTATTGCGGATTTATATTGGCAGCATTCGCATTATATAGAGAGATCATTAGAAGGTGGTTTCCGCAGACCCCGTTTTCCTTGTATTTATTGATCAGCATAATGACAGTATGCTGCGGCAATTATTTAGCGGTGGCTATCCGGCCGGATTTATATCATACGCCGATTATGGCGGCAACCATGTTTACTGTGGGAGGGCTATGGCTGTGGATAAAAGGAAAATATGCGGAAGGAAACCGAAAGAGAGTATGCTTTTTCCTTGGATCCGCATGCATGGCGCTGGTAGCGGGATGCCGTCCGCAGATGCTTCTTTTTTCTTTTCTCGCCGTTGCGTTATTCCGGGAGGAAGTGATAAAAAGAAGGGAATTGTTTTCAAGGCGCGCGCTGTGGGATACGGTATGTATATGTCTTCCATATGTAGTCGTAGCAGTGGGTATTATGTATTATAATGCGGCAAGATTCGGTTCGCCTTTTGACTTTGGTGCTACTTACAGTCTGACCAGCAACGATATGACGAAGCGGAGTTTTAATGTAGCCCAAACGGTGCTTGGCATTTGGTACTATTTCTTACAGCCACCGCTTATCGGGAGCGATTTCCCGTTTTTACAGGCGAATCAGTTAGAGTCTTCTTATATGGGAAAGCTTAATTCGGAATATATCTATGGAGGTATTCTTGCCTGCAATGTATTTACTTGGGTCGTTGTATTTATTAAAAAAGGAAAAACGGTGTTGGAGCAAAAAGGAATCTATGCTTTTGTCCTTATGAATATATTTATCTCACTTATAATCGGCATTGTAGATGTAAACGGAGCAGGAATTCTGCAACGTTATATGGCGGATATGATATGGGGATTATGGTTTGCGGCGGCGCTCATGATGCTTTATTTAGTGGAATGGAAAAAAAACAACAGGTATTACCATATGCTGTTAAACGGGCTTGTCATTATCTTTTTTCTTCAATCCGCATATGGTTTGGGTATAGTATTCGGTAATGGGGATTTAAGTGTAAATGTAAGAACCTCTAATCCGGAACTGTACTATAAAATAAAATCTTTGCTTATGTTTTAGTAGACAATACATTGTAAGCCGTGTTATAGTTGTTCTATAACTATACGCAGATGAATTATATGAATTGTGAACCTATCTATTGGAGAATTAAATCCGTTAGATAGGTTTTTTATGCATTAATGCAGTAAATAACAAATAATTCAGGAGGTCTATGTATATTATGAAACGATATAAACGGCTTGTAATCGGCGGATGTCTTTTTATCTCTTTGCTCATATGCGTCCCGCCGTCACATGTAATGGCAGAGGAAGAGGAAAGTGTGACAAAAGAAATTCATCACATACATATGGGAAATGAAAGAGAAGGCGGCGGATGCTACAAAAAGTCGGTAAAACACAAGCATACGGGAAACGCGGGAGAAGAAGGCGGTTGCTATAAAATGCCGATTTACCATATTCATACGGGTGATAGTGTTAAGGGAGGCGGCTGCTTTGGACAAGCGGTCTATCATATGCACGACGGCAACCCGTCGACGGGCGGTACTTGCTATACGATTCCGGTAAGGCATGCGCATAGCGGAACATCGTCTGCAGGAGGCGGGTGTTATCAGGTTCCGGTCTACCATGTGCATGCAGGCAATACAGAGAGCGGAGGTGCATGTTATGAACCAATCTATCATCAGCATACAGCTGCTTGTTACGTAACAGAAAAATGCACTATGGAATATATGGGTGGACTACGTCTCATACGGACAGAGAATGCCTACTGCGGACATCATGGGAATACGCAATTTGCGGAAATAGTTGCACAGTATTATCATTCCGCGTGCGGTGCAGGAACCGAGGAAACTTCTCACTACCTGTGTTGGACATGTAACCATCTTAATATAATTCATGATTATCAAAAGCTAATATGTACAAAAACGGATAATACAATAGAAGGCTATCGGCTTACCTGTCCCAAAGGGGAACAAACTGTGGATGTATGGCAGCTTGGATGCGGCAGGACCGGGGAGACGGTAGAGAAGTATGAGAGCAGCTGTACAAAAACGGAAAAAAGCATAGACTCTTATATAAGAAACTGCGGAAAAAATGAAAAATCAGTGGATGCTTATGCCGTTAACTGCGGGAATACGGAAGAAACTATAGAATATTATGCGAAAAACTGCGGGAAAGAAGAGGAAGTAGCTTATGCGCGATTATATATAATTAATCGCAACGTTGGGTGGACCGCGGATAGCAAGGTTCTGGAGGCTGTTTGCACGGAAATAAACGGGGGAAAGTTCCTGCAGTTTAAAGAACCGGCATTTCAGTGGGAAAAGGACGGAACAAAAATAGAAAGTGCAAACGGTTCACAAATTACAATAAAAGAAAACGGCACCTACACGGTTAGGCTTCAAGTATATAATGAAGACATTCCTGCCACCGAGAGCAACATATCTATATCAGTAGAAAGGATAGACAAGACAGCGCCTGTTATAGAAGCTGCCGGCTATGACAGCAAGACACATATGGTGAGCATAACAGCCAAGGACGTGCAGCCTGACGGGAGCGAAGGCAGCGGTCTTGCCAAGGAAGCATATTCCTTTGACGGAGGAAAGACATGGAGCGAAGAAAGTCAGAAAAAGATTGACACAGAAGGAAACATTACGGTTGTTGTCAGAGATGTATGCGGGAATACCGAACGGAGGGAACTCATCATTCAGAATGGTGAAAAGGAAAGTGAAAAAGACGATACAAAGGAGGAAAACGGAGGCGGAGAACAGAAAGGAAAAGAAGGCGATAATAGCACGGCAGTAACAGTAGAGAAAGATAAGAATATGGAAAAGGATAAGAAACAGGGAGAAGATTCTGAAACAAAGATAAAAGAGAAAACGACCTTGCCCAAAAAGAATATTCGAAGTGGCCGAAAAGTGCCTTTAGTGTTAAAGGAAGAAAAGGCTCCGATTAAACAGCATAAAGCAGAAAAAAGGGTGGAAGTACCCAAAACGCTTGCGGCAGCTTCGGAATCGGAAAAAATACCGATTCAAAGGATAAGCGAGAACAAGGAATCCGTACCTATTATTAAGGCGGCAGCTTTTACATTGGGAAGCGTGATAAGTGTCGCAGCAATTATCTGGATAATTTATCTCCTGTTCGGAACTATAAGAGTATATCATAATGGCGGAGATGGGAAACAGCATTATGCAGGCAGCTGCATCGTGAAGAAGAAGGAGGGATTCTTCGAGGTAACTATTCCGCTTATGATGCTGGAACAATCGGTAACAGGCCAATATTGTCTAAGACCCGGATGCCTGTTTATCGGAAGAAATAAAGGGAAAGAACTGATTGTAAAGGCAGGAGACCAAAAGTTATCCGTTTGGATCGATAAAGAAATACCTCTCAGACTGCCAACATATGTATAAAAATACAAAAAAAACATGAAATCCGTATATTAATTATTGATTTTAGAGAATGAACATGCTATGCTGACGTATAGTTAAAGTGAATACGTATCTGCAATGAGTAGTTTGCAGACTACGAGAAAGACGAGGTTATTATTATGAAAAAATTGATGGCAGCAATGATGGCAGCAGTGTTAAGCATGTCACTTTTGACAGCATGTGGAAGTGCGGCAGAAGAAACGGCTCCGGCTGAGACAGCGACGGAGACAACAGAAGAAACGACTACAGCTGAATTAACTACAGAAGAAGAGGCAGCTCCTGCGGAAGAAGCGGCAGCGGAGTCCTCCGCTTTGGCAGACGGCGTGCTTAATGTAGGAACGAATGCAGAATTCCCTCCTTTCGAATACGTAAATGATAACGGTGAACCGGACGGATTCGATATAGCTTTAATCAAAGCGATAGGTGAAAAACTCGGTGTTGAAGTTCAGGTCGACAATATGGAATTCGCTTCCTTAATTTCTTCGATAGGAAGTAAAATAGATGTTTCTATCGCAGGTATGACAGTAACCGATGAAAGAAAAGAAAGCGTTGATTTCTCCAATTCTTATTACAATGCTGTTCAGTATGTGATTTTACCGGAAGGTTCCGAGATTGCAACTGCGGACGATTTAAAAGGAAAAGCAATTGGTGTACAGCTTGGTACGACCGGGGATTTTATAGCAGAAGAGATTGAAGATGCGACAACATCTCAATATAATAAAGCGGTAGATGCGGTTAATGATCTGGCAAACGGAAGACTGGATTGTGTTATTATAGATAAGAATCCTGCCATGGTATTCGAAGCCAAATTCGAAGGTAAGGTAGCAGCTGTAGACGGCGCACAGTTCGGTTTTGAGCCGGAAGATTATGCAATTGCTATTCCGAAAGGCGATACCGCACTTGCCGATCAAATCAATACTGCATTGCAGGAATTAATAGATGACGGTACATTCGATTCATTGGTCAGCCAATACATAGAAGAAAACTAATGTATCGGATTGACGGCAGTTATTGTGAATTCTGGAGGATAGCGGATATTCTGCTATCCTCATTAAAATATTGAGTGGGTTTGAAAGAGAAAGAAATATCCGATAGGAAAGGATACGAAAAGATATGCAGGCATGGTTCGAGAAGTCAGCCAAAATGTTCGAGGCGGCATTTATTACCGGAGACCGGTGGAAACTATATTTGAACGGATTGGGAGTTACGCTGGAAATCGCTTTTTTTGCAGCCATACTCGGTATGATTATTGGTACGCTGCTCGCTTTTATGAAGCTGTCGTCCAGAAGAAATGGAAAGAAAACAATATTGGCGGTGATTGCCAATATTTATATAGATATTATCAGAGGAACGCCTTCGGTGCTCCAGCTTATGATTATGTGGTTTATTATATTTGCCAATAGTAAAAATGGCGTAATAGTTGCCATTTTATCTTTCGGAATTAACAGCGGAGCTTATGTGGCGGAGATCGTGCGCGCAGGAATTCTGGCCGTAGATAACGGGCAGATGGAGGCAGGGCGTTCACTTGGCCTATCGAAAGCACAGACGATGATACACATTATCATTCCCCAGGCGGTAAAAAATGTACTTCCCCCTATAGGAAATGAATTTATTGTGCTGTTAAAGGAGACGGCAATTGTCGGTTATGTAAGCTTGACTGATTTGACTCGCGCTGCCAATCAGATTGCATCCAGAACATACGAAGCATTTATGCCTCTTATAGGTGCAGCGGTCATTTACTTCATTGTAATTAAGATATTGACAATTTTGCTTGCAAAATTTGAGAGGAGGCTGCGTAAGAGTGATAATCGTTAAGGATCTTCATAAAAAATTTGAGAATAATCACGTTCTCAGAGGTGTGAACTATCATGTGCACCAAGGGGAAAAAATAGTAGTAATCGGACCGTCCGGTTCGGGGAAAAGTACTTTTTTGCGCTGCATGAACCTGTTGGAAGTTCCCACGAGCGGAGAAATATGGTTTGATGGAGTAAATATTACCGATCCGAAGACCGATATAGATAAAGTAAGAGAGCATATGGGCATGGTATTTCAGAATTTTAATTTATTTAATAATCTGACAATTATGAATAATATCACCCTTGCTCCTGTTAAATTAAAGCTGATGAATAAAGAGGAAGCTTGCGAAAATGCGCTGAAGCTTTTAGAGAGGGTAGGATTATCGGAAAAAGCGGACGCTTATCCAAGCCAGCTTTCGGGCGGACAGAAGCAGAGAGTTGCAATCGTCCGTTCCCTCGCTATGAATCCGAGGGTAATGCTTTTTGATGAACCTACTTCCGCACTGGACCCCGAGATGGTCGGAGAGGTTCTGGATGTTATGAAAGGACTTGCCGAGAGCGGTATGACGATGGTAGTTGTGACTCATGAAATGGGATTCGCAAGAGAAGTGGGAACGAAAGTCCTCTTCATGGATGAAGGGGTAATTATGGAAGAAAACACGCCTCAGGAATTTTTTAATCATCCGAAGAGTCCGAGATTGCAGGAATTTCTGTCAAAGGTGCTGTAGCGATATAGTTAATGAGGCTTACGCCCGGAAAAAGGATGTATGAAGAAGATTCATCGTGCATTTTTCCGGGCGTAAATCTTAAATTAAATTTAGGAGGAACTTCAATGATAACGATAAGCCTTTGTATGATAGTAAAAGATGAAGAAAAGATTCTGGACAGGTGCCTGTCATCCGTTGCGGATTTAATGGACGAAATAATCATAGTAGATACCGGTTCCGGCGATAATACCAAAGCGATTGCGGCAAAATATACGGATAAGATATATGATTTTAAATGGATAAACGATTTTTCCGCGGCGCGGAATTATGCATTTTCCAAGGCGACAAAAGAATATATATATTCTGCGGATGCGGATGAACTGTTGGACGAGCCCAATAGGGAGAAATTCCGTATTTTAAAGCAAGTGCTTATGCCAGAAATCGAAATAGTACAGATGTATTACAGCAACCAGCTTAAATATGGCTCGGTTTATAATTATGATAAAGAGTACCGTCCGAAATTATTTAAAAGAGTAAGAAATTTCACATGGATAGATCCGATTCACGAAACCATCCGGACGGAGCCGGTTGTATTCGACAGCGAAATAGAGATTATCCACGAACAGGAAGAAAGCCATGCATCTAGGGATTTGACAGCTTTTCGAAGAGTATGCAAGGAGGAGAACACACTGTCTGTACGCCTGCATAATCTTTATGCGCGGGAACTGTTTATTGCGGGAAACGAAGATGACTTTATTCAGGCGGAAGCTTTCTATGAAGCTTCCTGTAGCGATACAGCAAGGTCGGCAGATGAAATAAGAGAAGCAGCTTGCGTGGTGGCGAAGGCGGCGAGACTAAGAGGCGATAACATGAAATTCCATAAATATGCGATGAAGGCGATGGCTGCTGACGGCTGCGCGGAAATCTGCATGGAGCTGGGGAATTTCTATATGGAAAAAGAGGATTATCAAGAAGCGGTCGTATGGTTTTACAATGCCGCGTTTGAGACGGAAAGCATATTGGATATCCGTTGTAAAGGGAACAAGCCGCTTTTAGGCATGGCAGAATGCTATAAGCGGATAGGAATGGAGGAGCGGGCGGAGGAGTATACCAAGATGGCAAAGGAGTGGACGGCTTCCGCTTGCAGACCGTAAACTTTCATCATATAATACATACAGCATCATAACGAAGCGGAGAAGCTGCCGGACATTAAACGGCAGCAAATAGACAGAGAAAAGTGAGACGAGGTTTATATCATATGAAATGGGAAGAAAATGTCAGAAAGGTAGAACCCTATGTACCGGGAGAGCAACCTCAAAAGGTTAATGTAATTAAATTGAATACTAATGAATGTCCATATCCTCCGGCACCGGGAGTTCGAGATAAGCTGCAGCGGCTGAGCACGGACAGATTCCGTTTATATCCGGATACTTCGGCAGGAGCGCTTGCACAGGCGCTTTGCGAATACTATAAAATCAGTACGGAACAGCTTTTTATCGGTGTAGGTAGCGACGATGTGCTTTCCATGGCATTTCTGACATTTTTTAATTCGAATAAACCGGTGTTTTTCCCCGATATTACCTACTCGTTTTATGATGTGTGGGCACAGCTGTATCGGATACCTTATGAGACTAAGGCATTAGATGATGATTTACGGATTAAAAAGGAGGATTATCTGGCAGCTAACGGAGGAATAGTCATACCGAATCCTAATGCGCCGACAGGCGTTTTCGAAGATGTGGATATTATGGAGGAAATTATTGCGGCTAACCGGGATAGTGTAGTAATTATCGATGAAGCGTATGTGGATTTCGGTGGAGAGAGCTGCCTTAAGTTGATTGATAAGTATGACAACCTTTTGGTCGTCCAGACTTTCTCGAAGTCGAGGGCGATGGCAGGAATGCGCATCGGCTTTGCGATGGGTAATCCGAAGCTGATCGGCTATCTGCAGGATGCGAAGTTTTCCTTCAATTCCTATACGATGAATACTCCTTCTATCGAGCTTGGTGCGGAAGCGGTAAAGGATGCGGAATATTTTAAGGAAACGATTGAAAAAATTGTTAGTACAAGGGAGCGCACGAAGTTAAAGCTGAAAGAGCTCGGTTTTTCTTTTCCGGATTCAAAGGGCAATTTTATATTTGCAACCCATGAGAGAATACCGGCAAAAGAAATTTTTGAGGCGCTCAAAGAAAAGAATATATTTGTCCGTTTCTGGGACAAGCCGAGAATCGGTAATTATTTGCGCATCAGCATAGGCACGGACGAAGAAATGGATATTCTGGTCGAGAATCTGAAAGGTATGGTTAAGTAGTAATGGAGACATATGCGGATTTCGCGAGTGTATATGATACTTTTATGGACGACACTCCGTATGAGGAGTGGGCGGAATATATTGTCGGACTGCTGAAGAAATATGGAATTGCGGAAGCAGGGATTCCCTCGGATTCAACGGAAGAGACGGAAGGGCTGGCGGCAGAGCGCCGAATAGTGTTGGATCTTGGCTGCGGGACGGGCACGCTGACGCAGCTGCTTGCTGAAGCAGGATACGATATGATAGGAATTGACAATTCCCAGGAAATGCTGAATATTGCGCTTGCCAAAAGGGAAAGATCGGGAAAGGACATATTGTATCTATTACAGGATATGAGAGAGTTCGAATTATATGGAACGGTAGGAGCGGTCATAAGCGTATGCGATTCTCTGAATTACCTTCTGGAGGAGGAAGAGCTATATCGGACTTTTCGGTTGGTAAACAATTATCTTTATCCGGGCGGCATATTCATTTTTGATTTTAATACGACTTATAAATATGAAACGGTTATAGGAGATGTAACCATTGCGGAAAACAGGGAAGACTGCAGTTTTATTTGGGAAAATTATTATGATTCGGAAAGCGGAATCAATGAATATGATCTCACTGTTTTCGTAAGAATAAAAGGACAGGGAAGCGTCGGGAATAAGGAAAACAACGAATATTTCCACCGTTTTACGGAGACGCATTATCAAAGAGGCTACAGCCTTAGCAGGATGTGCGAATTGGTGGAGAAAGCGGGAATGCAGTTCATTGCGGCCGTCGATGCAGATACCCACGGCGATGTGAGGGAAGAGAGCGAACGCATTTATGTGATAGCGCGCGAATGTGGAAAGGAACCGATAAATGGGTGATTATATGGTAAGAGCAACCGCAGCGGATGCACAGATACGTGCGTTTGCTGCGACCACAAGGGAACTTGTGGAGGAAATGAGAAAAATGCATAATACGAGTCCGGTCGTAACGGCGGCCCTCGGGCGCCTTTTGACAGGAAGCACCATGATGGGAAGTATGCTTAAGGGCGAGGATGATTTATTGACAATACAGATAAAGGGCAACGGGCCGTTGAAAGGGATGACTGTGACGGCGGATTCTCAAGGAAATGTAAAGGGTTATGCAAATGAGCCACAGGTCATCCTACCAGCCAATGCGATCGGGAAACTGGATGTAGGAGGGGCAGTGGGCAGTGGTTATATGAGCGTCATTAAGGATATGGGATTGAAGGAACCTTATGTTGGGCAAACTATATTGCAGACCGGAGAGATAGCGGACGATTTGACCTATTACTTCGCCACCTCCGAACAGGTTCCATCTTCGGTAGGGCTTGGCGTCTTAATGGAAAAAGATAATACGGTAAAGCAGGCGGGTGGATTTATCATACAGCTGATGCCTTTTGCTTCCGAGGAAACGATTCGCGTGCTGGAGGATAATCTGTCGAAGTTCAGTTCAGTAACTACCGTTTTGGATGCCGGAAATACTCCGGAGCAGATGCTCCAAATGCTGATGGGAGATTTGGATGTACAGGTTACGGATACGATGGAGGTCAGGTACGCCTGCAATTGCTCCAAAGAGAGAGTGCATAAAGCGATTGTGAGCATTGGGAAAAAGGACATTCAGGAAATGATAGAGGATGGGAAGGAAATAGAAGTAAATTGCCATTTCTGCAATAAGACATATACGTTTTCCGTGGATGAACTGAGAGAAATGCTTGGTTAACAATCGTAAGAATAAAAAGAGAGGTGCGTTATGAAGCACGGATTTATAAAAGTAGCGGCGGTTACGCCGAAGATTAAAGTGGCCGATCCCGTTTTTAATGCGGAGCAGATTTGCATGGAAACGGATAAGGCAGTGGAAAACGGAGCAAAAATCATTGTTTTCCCGGAGCTTTGCATTACGGGATATACGTGCGGGGATTTATTCTTGCAGGAACTGCTTTTGACGGAGGCGAAGGAACAGCTTTTGGCAATAGCATCTCATACTTTGGGTAAGGATGCGCTTGTTTTTGTAGGCCTTCCTCTTGTAAGAGAGAATAAACTGTATAATGTAGCGGCTGCGTTACACCGAGGGAATATTCTCGGACTGATTCCCAAGGCCAATTTGCCGACTTATGCGGAATTCTATGAAGGAAGGCACTTTATGCCCGGTAACAGAGAACCGGTTCCCTATATTTTAAACAATAGAGGTGATTCTGTAAGTGTTCCGTTCGGAACGGATATTTTATTTGATATCTCTGCCATAGAAGGGCTTCGTGTGGGTTGTGAGATTTGTGAGGACATATGGGTGCCCGATGCTCCGGCGAACACGCATGCTATGGCGGGAGCGACTCTCATCGTGAATTTGTCCGCTTCCAATGAGACGGTAGGCAAAGATGAATATCGAAAAATGATTGTGAAGTCCGCCAGTGCGAGGCTGATTGCGGGATATGTCTATGCCAGTGCAGGGGAAGGAGAATCCACACAGGATCTCGTATTCGGAGGACATAATATGATTGCGGAAAACGGTGTCCTTCTGTCGGAAGCGAAGAGGTTTGATAACGGTATAATTTATGCCGATATCGATATTCACAGAATATCGCATGAAAGACGGAGGATGAGCACGTATACTTCAAAAGAAAATAAATACCTGACCGTACCGGTTGCTCTTAAGAAAGAAGAGACATCCCTTTCGAGAACTTTTGTAAGTACACCTTTTGTCCCTGACGATAAAACGAAAAGAGATAAACGATGCGATGAGATTTTATCCATTCAGTCCTACGGACTGAAAAAGCGTTATGAACATACCGGTTGTAAAAAAGCGGTAGTAGGAGTCTCCGGCGGGTTGGATTCCACCCTTGCCCTTCTCGTTACGGCACGCACTTTCGACATGCTGTCCTTAGACAAAAAGGATATTCTGGCTGTGACGATGCCCTGCTTCGGAACGACGGACAGAACCCATGAAAACGCTTGCAAACTGGCGGAAGCGCTAGGAACAACGTTGGAAGAGGTAAATATTAAGGAAGCTGTGACTCTCCATTTCAGAGATATCAAACAGGATGAAAACAATCACGATGTGACTTATGAGAACGGTCAGGCCAGGGAAAGAACCCAGGTGCTTATGGATATTGCCAACAAAGAGAGCGCTCTCGTTATCGGTACCGGAGATATGTCGGAGCTCGCGCTTGGATGGGCAACTTACAATGGCGATCATATGTCCATGTACGGAGTCAATGCCGGCGTACCTAAGACACTTGTAAGGCATCTTGTGCAATATTATGCGGATACATGTAATGATGAGAAATTGAAAAAAATACTTTTGGATGTATTGGCTACTCCGGTAAGTCCCGAACTTCTGCCGCCTGTGGACGGTGTCATTTCTCAGAAAACGGAGGATTTGGTTGGGCCTTACGAACTTCATGACTTTTTCTTGTACTATATGCTGAGGTGCGGATTTGAACCGGAGAAGATATATCGTATTGCGAAGCTGTCTTTTGCAGGTCAATATGACGATGGGGCAATTTTAAAGTGGCTGAAGACCTTTTACCGAAGGTTTTTTGCACAGCAGTTCAAGCGTTCCTGTCTGCCGGACGGCCCGAAGGTAGGAAGTGTTGCTGTTTCCCCGAGAGGCGATTTGCGTATGCCTTCCGATGCCTGTGCGCGCATATGGCTCGAACGTTTGGAAAAAATATAACAGATACTATGGAAAGCATAAGAAGGTGTCCCTCGGGACACCTTCTTAAAGATGATATCATTGCTTCTCCGAAGAGTTCGCAGCCGCAGCCGCTTCGGCCTTTTGCAAAGATGCTTTAATGGCATCCAACAGCACCATGGAAGTATATTTGTTATCGTCCGAATATGTAATGCCATTCAAAGACTGATTTTCACATATCTGAGTTACGAGATCTTCAAATGCCGGTTCAATAAGAGGATACATGGTGGCAACCGCTTCGTCTAGGTTGACAATGCGTATATTGTTGATGTTTGATTCATCTACCGTAACCTCAATATCCACTATATTATCGTTCAGCACGAGAGAAGTCGTATAAACACCGGGCATATAAGAGTTCGCCGGCTGTACGATATTGGAGTCATTATCCTTGTTCTTGGGGAGAAACATGATGATTAAAAGTATGATAAACAGAATCCCCAAAACGGCAAAGATGCCGGTGTATATCAGTTCTTTCAAGTGGAGCACAACTATTTTTGTTTTGGAACTCATAACAATATCCCCGCTAAAATTCTTTTTACTATCTTATTAATACGTTGTGCATTTTATGCCACTTGTTCAAAGATTCTGAGGAAGTTTTGTGCGGAAAAATGAGAGTCTTTATTTAGGTATTGACAAACGAGCGCGGCGGTTGTTATTATAAAACGGAACAAGGGCGTTCTTTTAGTGAAAGACCGTCCTTTTTTTTTTCAACTTGATAATTGTCTGAAGCAGTCCGTGTAAGGTGAGGAAAATGGTAAAGGAGAAGGAGAAGTCATGAATAAAAATTATACGAAAAAAGATATTATAAAATTGGTAGAAGAGGAAGATGTGGAATTTATCCGTCTGCAATTTACAGATATGTTCGGTAATTTAAAAAACATAGCAATTACGTCAAGCCAGCTGGAAAAGGCACTGGATAATGAATGTATGTTTGACGGTTCTTCCATTGAAGGGTTTGTGCGTATTGAAGAATCGGATATGTACCTATATCCTGATTATAATAGCTTTCAGGTTTTTCCGTGGAGACCACAGCAGGGAAAAGTCGCAAGGCTTATCTGTGATGTGTACCGTCCGAACGGAGAACCCTTTGAAGGCGATCCGAGATATATATTGAAGCGTGCGGTAAAAGAAGCGGATAAATTAGGATACCGTTTTGAAGTGGGACCGGAATGTGAATTTTTCCTCTTTCATACGGATGAAAATGCTCTTCCCACGACTATTACCCATGAGCAGGCAGGTTATTTCGATTTGGGACCGGTGGATTTCGGTGAAAATGCGAGAAGAGATATGGTGCTTACCTTGGAGGAGATGGGTTTTATAATAGAAGCTTCCCATCATGAAGTGGCTCCGGCCCAGCATGAAATAGACTTTAAATACGATGAAGCCTTGAAAACAGCGGATAATATTATGACTTTCAAGCTTGCGGTAAAAACAATCGCAAAGCGTCACGGACTACATGCGACGTTTATGCCTAAGCCGAAGCACGGAATAAACGGTTCCGGCATGCATATTAATATGTCTTTGTCCAAGGACGGTAAAAATATTTTTGCTGATTCCTCCGATGAATTGGGACTGAGTAAAGAAGCCTATTATTTTATCGGCGGCATTATGAAACATATGAAAGGAATGACAGCAATCACCAATCCGCTTGTTAACTCTTACAAGAGACTGGTACCCGGCTATGAAGCACCGGTCTATATCGCATGGAGCGCTACTAACAGGAGTCCGCTCATTCGTATCCCGGCCGCCAGAGGACAGGGAACGCGTGTGGAGCTCAGATGCCCGGATCCTGCTGCTAATCCGTATCTGGCACTTGCAGTATGCTTACGCGCAGGGCTTGACGGCATACAGAATAAAATAATGCCGCCCAAAAGCGTAAGCCGCAATATATTTGTCATGTCCGAAGAAGAACGTGAAGCGGAGAAAATAGAAGCTATTCCCGGAACCTTGATAGAGGCGGTTCATGAACTTGAGAAAGATGAATTTATTCAGGAAGTCCTCGGAGAGCATGTCAGTGAAAAGTATATTAAAGCAAAAAAAACAGAATGGGCGGAATATCGGTCGCAAGTTACCGAATGGGAAATCGAATCCTATCTGAATAAATATTAAAATGTTCCCGGTCAGAAGAATGTAACCGGATGTTGGAAAATATAATAAAAAACAGTATAAGGAGGAGGTGGGTATATGACAAGCATTATTGTCGCATTTCCGAAGATTGAAGATGCGAAGAGCATGAAGAATCTTTTGATAAGAAACGGTTTTTCCGTTGCGGCAGTCTGTACGACCGGTTCGCAGGCAATAAGTCAAGCTGATAATTTAAACAGCGGCATTGTCGTATGCGGCTATAAGCTGCCGGATATGATTTATTCACAACTGCACGAATACCTTCCTCCCGGATTTGAAATGCTTCTGATGGCGTCGCCCCATATACTTGCAGGCTGCCGAAACAATGATATTGTCTGTTTGGAGATGCCGCTTAAAATCTATGATATGATTAATACGGTCGACATGATGATACAGGCGTCAGAAAGGCGCCGCAAGCGCTTGAAATCCCAACCCAAGGTGCGGGACGAGAAAGAAGAAGCTTTGATTAAAGAAGCGAAGCAACTGTTGATGCGCCGCAACAATATGACGGAGGAAGAGGCGCACAGATATATACAAAAGTGTAGCATGGACAGCAGTACAAACATGATTGAAACAGCACAGATGATTTTATTTATGATGGAAACATAAAACGAGCGTATTCGGGTTTTGACGAAGCCGCTCGTTTTTTCCAGTATTTTCCCTATTCCTGCTTGTCATACCGGCCTCATCGTTATATGATTATGAGGGTGGAGGAAAAGAGATGACATTTGAGAAGAATTATCTTTTGCATATAATCTCCGTGCAGGTAAAGGACGCGTGGAAAAGGGCAGAAAATAACGAACCTGTCATGCTGCCGTATATGGGTGGAGAAGATAAGCAGGAGAATGAGAAAAGAATTACAAACAGCGTGGAGCGATTTAAAGAGCAGGTAGGCAAGTTCCCGCATTCCATCTCTTTCTTCGGAAGACAAAGGAGATGGAAAAGAAATACGGAGCGAATGTTTCATGATATTTTGTGGAAAGAACCTTTGCTCGGTATGGAGGATTCGGTTTCTAATGAAGAACTGGAAGCATTTAAGGATCAGGCAAAGGCTTTTGTCGTGAGGGTAAGGGAGTTCGACTCCCAAATGGCGATTGAAGACATCGGACAGGCACTGCGCAATTATCTGGTCTATGCGATCTTCAAGGAACTGAACGGGTTACCCCAGAAATGTAAGTCGGCAATATTCGGTTACAGCATGCTTTATCCTTATACGGATAATTTCATCGATGATGTTACGAGGAGCAGAGAAGAAAAAGAGCATTTCAACCGTCTTATTGAAGATTTCCTTCGCGGAAAACAATACGAGACAATATCGGAATACGAGGAACGTACGGTAAAGCTGCTGGCAGCGGTGGAAGAGGATTATGAGCGTCCGGACGAAATATTTGAAGGACTTCTGCTTATGCTGGAAGCGCAAAGAAACAGTCAAAGACAATCAAGAAATGAAGTGCCTCTTACAGAGGAAGAAGTATTGGATATTTCGGTTTTCAAAGGCGGACTTTCCGTATTGATTGACAGATACTTTATCGATAAGCCGTTTAAGGAAGAAGATATATATTTTTATTACGGATTTGGATTTTTGCTGCAGCTATGCGACGATCTGCAAGACATTTCCCAGGATAAAGGAAGCGGCAGCCGTACATTGTTTTCCGTTTGCGGTTCACCGAAAGAGACGGAAGGCAAAATTAATCAGCTGCTTCGCTATACGGGCAGTCTTTTTTCGGCATATGAAGGTGAGAATGCGAAATTTCAGCAGTTTCTGCTGCGAAACACTTATTTGCTCATTCTTTTTTCGGCAGCAAGAAGCAGAGAACATATAACGGAAGAATATCTCTTATGGATAGATAAACAACTTCCGTTATCCATCGATTTATATGAGGAGTTTAAGAAAAGCTTTTCCGCAGAAATGTTAGATAAAGAGGGAGAACGATACGGAAAGATGATGGATGTACTGTTGCGTTGACTTTACGTGTATTAAGGCTAGGATGACTTTCGAATTTCAGAAAAGCAGTTTTTGCATAGTTGTTGGCAATGAATACAATATATATGGCAAAAAATATGTGCTATACTAACAAAAAGTTTTGAGGTTTTGAGGTTTGTATAATAGAAATCGGCGAGGTTATCTGCCGGGAGGGAGCGGAAATATGGAATTTACGAAGATGCATGGATGCGGCAACGATTATATTTATGTGAATGGGTTCACGGAGGAAGTAACAGCAAAAGAAAAATCGGAGATTGTAAGGAAACTGAGCGACAGACATTTTGGAATAGGCGGGGATGGTGTTATTTTCATTAATCCTTCATCCGAAGCGGACTTTGAGATGGAAATGTACAATGCAGACGGGTCCAGAGCGGAAATGTGCGGAAACGGCATACGTTGCGTGGCCAAATTTGTGTATGATAAAAGCCTTACTTATAAAACGTCCTTAAGCGTTATAAGTTCCGGAGATATAAAACATTTGGACTTGAAGATTAAAGACGGATACGTATCTACCGTGAAGGTTAATATGGGTACGCCGATACTGAAAGCCGCTGACATTCCGGTTATTTCCGAGAAAGAAGAAGTGATTGCCGATAAGATTGAAGTAGAAGGCAAAATCTATGAAATGACATGTGTGTCGATGGGGAATCCGCATGCGGTTATTTTTATGGATGATGTGGCTAATCTGGATATAGAAAAGATTGGCCCATATTTTGAGAATCACGTTCGCTTCCCCAAACGTGTCAATACGGAATTCGTAAAAGTAATCGACAGGCATACGGTGGAGATGCGCGTGTGGGAACGTGGGACAGGGGAGACGCTTGCCTGTGGCACGGGAGCCTGTGCGACGGTTGTCGCATGCATATTAAATGGTTTGACGGACGAGGAAGTTACTGTTAAACTATTAGGTGGCGAACTGGATATACTATGGGATCGAGCGGAGAACCTCGTATATATGACAGGCCCCGCCGAAACTGTTTTCGAAGGTGAAATCGATCTATAAGAAATGCGTGAGAGGAGAAACAGAATGTTTAAGATTAATGACAATTACTTAAAATTACCGGGAAGCTACCTTTTTTCCACTATCGGTAAGAAGGTAAACGCTTATTCACAGGCGAATCCGGATAAAAAAATCATACGTCTCGGTATCGGAGATGTAACTCAACCTTTGGCACCGGCAATTATTGAAGCGTTGCACGATGCTGTGGATGAAATGGGAAATGAAGCCACATTCAGAGGATATGCACCTGATTTGGGATATGAATTTCTGAGAAAGGCAATTGCGGATAACGACTATAAAGCGCGGGGCTGCGAGATATCGGCGGATGAGATTTTTGTTTCTGACGGAGCGAAATGTGATTCCGGTAATATTCAGGAGATTTTCGGATTGGACAATAAGATTGCAGTATGCGATCCTGTATATCCGGTTTATGTGGATACTAATGTAATGGCTGGAAGAACGGGAATTTATGATGAAAAGAAAGAGACATGGAGCGATGTAATTTACATGCCCTGTCTTGCGGAGAATAATTTTGCCCCGGAGATTCCCAAGGAGACACCGGATATTATTTACCTTTGCTTCCCGAATAACCCCACCGGTTCTACCATAACGAAAGCGCAGCTTCAGGAATGGGTGGACTATGCGAATAAAGTGGGTGCTGTCATTATTTATGATGCCGCATATGAAGCATATATTTCGGAGCCGGATGTACCGCATACGATTTATGAATGCGAAGGTGCCAGAACCTGCGCCATCGAGCTTCGTTCTTTCTCCAAAAATGCCGGATTTACGGGAGTACGCCTTGGATGTACAGTAATTCCCAAAGAATTAAAATGTGGCGATGTGACACTTCATTCCCTATGGGCAAGACGTCACGGCACTAAATACAACGGAGCGCCTTATATCGTACAGCGTGCGGGAGAGGCGGTATACTCGGATGCAGGCAAGGAACAGCTGAAGAAGCAGATCGCTTATTACATGAACAATGCAAAATATATTTTAAATGGACTGAAAGATGCGGGGTACATAGTATCCGGCGGAGTAAATGCGCCTTATATCTGGTTAAAAGCGCCGAACGGAATGACGAGCTGGGAATTTTTCGATTATCTGCTTGAAAAAGCAAATGTAGTAGGAACGCCGGGTTCAGGCTTCGGACCGAGCGGAGAGACTTATTTCAGGCTGACTGCATTCGGAAGTTATGAGAATACGGTCGAGGCAGTGGATAGAATCAAAGCGTTATAATAACGCAGTAATAAAAAGCAGTACATCTTGCCGGTAATCCGGAGATGTACTGCTTTTAAAATTCGAGATTAACTGTGACTATTCTGTTTTTGCACCATTCGGGCCTATGTACTCAGCCTTGCCGAATCCAAGGATACATAAAAAGATAGGACACAAGAACAACAAGCCGAAACCGAAAGCAATATCCTTGCCAAAAGCTTTTGCCAGTTTAAAATAAACTATGATGAAAAAAACGACTTGTACGCAAGGGATAAAAGTCAGAAGAAACAACCATCCGTTTCCCAAAGCGATATCGCATAGGCAGTACAGGTTGTAGAACGGAACGATGGCCGCCCATCCCGGCTTACCTGCTTTTTCAAATGTTTTCCACATTCCTGCAAGCGTTATGATTGCGACTACCAGCAAAATAACACCGTAAACTGCAAGGAATGTAATTGACATTGTGTTGTAATAAAGATCATTGTACATTATTAGATCCCCTCTCTCTAAATATTTACTGTTATTTTAAATCAGGTGGCAAATAATGTCAATTTAATTTAAAAAAGTAATTTAAAAACAGTTATAATATATTCGATGAATAGTTTATAAAAATGATTTACAAACCATATATTATCAAAATATTCCATAAAGGTAAATAAAATATTTGATAATTTCACTAAAAGAGATATAATAATAAACGTTACAGAGGAAACAGTTATGAGAAATCAAATACAAACATAAATACAGAGACAGGGGATATAATGATGTGCAAAAAGATGATAATTCGAATTGCCAAGAAAGAAGATGCAAAGCAATTGCTTGCCATATATGCGCCTTACGTGACGAATACGGCAATTACTTTTGAATACGAGATACCTTCGGAGGAAGAATTCAGGAATAGAATAATACGTACCCTGGAAAAATATCCTTATCTCGTGCTTGAGCAGGAAAAGGAGATATTAGGCTATGCTTATGCGTCCGCATTTAAAGGACGACCTGCTTACGACTGGGCTGTTGAAACTTCCATTTATGTAAAGGAAGGTGTGCATGGGAAGGGAATCGGTAAAAAACTGTACACAGCCTTGGAGGAGATATTAAAGAAACAGCATATTATAAATATGAATGCCTGTATTGCATATCCGAATCCGGAAAGCATCGTTTTTCACGAGAAAAGCGGATATAAAACAGTGGCTCATTTTACGAAGTGCGGCTATAAGCTGGGTAAATGGTATGATATGATCTGGATGGAAAAGATGCTGGGTCCTCATCCCGAGTCTCCGCAGCCTGTTCTGTCGATAAGAGATGTGATGGAATAAAATAATAAAAAAAAGTATTGCCATATCAGAAAAGTTATGTTAGTATGTGGCTATTAAAAAATATTAAGAGAAATAGAAAATGCGTTGAAAGAGACTCTTGTTATGAAAAGCGACAGGAATACGGCGTCACCGACTGAGAGCGCTGTTTGCGGGAAGTAACAAAGGGAACACTCTGGAGCAGATTTTCCGAACTGCTTGGGAAAGCACTAGGAGGATACGTTAACACGCGTTAAGTGTAAGAGTGGGCAAGGCGGTTCACACATCTTGATGGAGATGTCGGCTTGTCAATGCGGGTGGTACCGCGGATTATTAATATTAATTATCCGTCCCGGAATGCAGAAAACTGTGTTCCGGGACTTTTTTGCGCGCATAAGCAGAGTAGATTTACTCGAAAAGCAGATGGACTGCTTGTAGTCACAGGTGGTTTTCGAGTAAATCTACGAGCAACGCGAACTTGAAATTTCTCTTGCAGAGAAATTTCAAGTCTGATTATGAGGTGGCCGGTAAGGTGGGACAGTTTATAAAACCAGTCAACAAGCCTCTAAAAAGCGCATAAGCAGTCCCGGAGCCGAAAAAAGGAAGAAGGAGAGAATGCTATGACAAGAAAAAACATTTACAGAGACATCACAGTAAAAGAAATCGACGAATCCTACATTGGAAAAACAGTAAAAGTGGCTGGATGGGTAGAAAATATCCGTGATCATGGAGGCGTATCCTTTATCGATTTAAGAGATATGTACGGCGTATTACAGGTGGTAATACGTACCCCCGAGCTTTTAAACGAGATTACAAAGGAAGTCTCCTTATCGGTAGAGGGCTTTATCGCAAAAAGAGAAGAAGATACTTATAATCCGAAGATACCTACCGGAACTATTGAGCTGGAAGCGCAGTCCGTCACTATTCTCGGCAAAGTATATAAACAGCTTCCGTTTGAGATAATTACTTCCAAGGAAACAAGAGAAGATGTCCGTTTAAAATACCGTTATCTGGACTTGAGAAATGCAAAAGTGAAAGAGAATATCATATTCCGTTCGAAGGTCATCGCTTTTCTGCGCGAGAAAATGACGGAAATGGGATTTCTGGAGATTCAGACCCCTATTTTATGCGCATCATCGCCGGAGGGGGCGAGGGATTATATAGTGCCTTCCAGAAAATATAAAGGGAAATTTTATGCGCTGCCTCAGGCACCTCAGCAATATAAGCAGCTGCTGATGGTATCGGGATTCGATAAATATTTCCAGATAGCGCCGTGCTTTCGTGATGAAGACGCCAGAGCGGATCGCTCGCCCGGTGAATTCTATCAGCTGGATTTTGAAATGAGCTTCGCAGAGCAGGAGGATGTATTTCGTGTGGGAGAAGAAATTCTAAGCGCGACATTTAAAAAATTTGCTCCGGAGGGATTTGCGGTAACTGAGGCTCCGTATCCCGTTATCAGCTATAAACAGGCAATGCTTGAATTCGGTACGGATAAACCGGATTTGCGCAATCCGCTTAGAATCATAGATGTGACGGAATTTTTTCAGAAATGCACTTTTAAACCGTTTATCGGAAGGACTGTACGCGCCATTAAAGTACATGAAGAAATGACCAAGGGATTTCATGAAAAGCTGCTGGACTTTGCGGTTTCTCTCGGAATGGGCGGCCTCGGCTATCTCGAGGTAGAGGAAGACTTAAGCTATAAGGGTCCTATCGATAAGTTCATTCCGGAAGATATGAAAAAAGAATTGCTCGAGAAAGCAGACCTTACGACAGGAGATACCATTTTCTTTATTGCGGATAAGGAAGAAAGGGCAAGCTATTATGCCGGACAGATTCGCAACGAACTCGGCAATAAGCTGGAACTATGCGAAAAGAATGCATACCGTTTTTGTTATGTAAATGATTTTCCGATGTACGAATTCGACCCGGAGACAAAGCAGATAGGATTTAAACATAATCCCTTTTCCATGCCACAGGGAGGATTGAAAGCGTTGGAGGAAAAGAATCCGTTAGATATATTGGCATACCAGTATGACATCGTGTGCAACGGCGTCGAGTTATCTTCGGGAGCAGTAAGAAACCACGATATGCAGATTATGGTAAAGGCTTTTGAAATTGCCGGGTATGATGAAGAAACCTTGAAGAATAAATTCGGAGCGCTTTATCAGGCATTTCAATTCGGTGCGCCGCCTCACGCAGGGATGGCACCGGGTATCGACCGGATGATTATGCTGCTTCGCAACGAAGAAAACATCAGGGAGGTCATAGCGTTTCCAATGAGCGGTTCTGCGCAGGACCTTATGTGCGGTGCGCCTAATGACGTGACGGAAAAACAACTGCGGGAAGTTCATATTAAAATCAGAGATTAAACATGGTAAAATAAGGAGGCTGAAATAATGGCAAATGTAATCAGCGATGAAACGATTGAATATGTGGGCATTCTTGCGAAGCTGGAGCTTTCCGGCGAGGAGAAAGAGCAGGCGAAAAAAGATATGGGAAGAATGCTCGACTATATCGATAAACTCGGTGAGCTGGATACCGCGGATGTAGAGCCGATGTCACACGCTTTTTCGGTGCAGAATGTTTTTCGTGAGGATATAGTTACGAATGGTGATATAAGAGATGAAATCTTAAGTAATGCCCCGGGGGAAAAGAACGGTATGTTTACGGTACCCCGCACGTTCGATTAGGAGGCATGGCAAATGGATATTTTAAAGTGGACGGCTACCGAGCTGGCAGCCAAGATAAAGAATAAAGAAGTGACGGTAATGGAAGCAGCACAGGCAGTGTTAGATAGTATCGAGAAAAAAGAACGGCATTATAACTGCTACATTACGGTTGATAACGAAGGTATAATGAAAAGGGCGGAGGATATCCAGAGAAGAATAGACAGCGGAGAGCTTACGGGACGTCTTGCGGGGGTGCCGGTGGCCATTAAGGACAATATGTGTACGCAAGGTATGCTGACAACTTGCGCATCAAGGATGCTCGGTAATTTTATTCCTGTTTTTTCCTCCGAGGCGGTGCTGAACCTGGAGAAAGAGGGAGCTCTCATTATCGGGAAGACCAATATGGATGAGTTCGCTATGGGTTCTACCACAGAGACCTCTGCTTATGGAGAAACGAAGAATCCTTGGGATGAAAGCCGGGTACCGGGAGGATCCTCGGGAGGGTCAGCGGCTGCGGTGGCGGCACAAGAGTGCTTTTTTGCATTAGGCTCAGACACCGGCGGCTCCATACGCCAGCCGGCTTCATACTGCGGTGTGGTGGGCATGAAGCCGACCTACGGAACAGTATCACGCTACGGGCTGATTGCTTATGGTTCTTCTCTGGATCAGATCGGACCTATCAGCAAGGATGTGACAGATTGTGCCGCTATTCTCGAAGTGCTCGCTTCCCACGATAAGAAGGACTCGACTTCTATATTCCGCAACGACACCGATTTTACGAGTGCCTTAATAGAAGATGTGCAAGGTATGAGAATCGGTATTCCGAAGGATTATCTAGGAGAAGGACTGGATGCAGAAGTAAAGGAAGCGGTTTTAAGAGCGGCACAGGTACTGAAGGAAAAGGGAGCTGTAGTAGAAGAATTCGATTTAAGTCTGGTTGAATATGCCATCCCGGCTTATTATACGATTGCGGCGGCGGAAGCAAGTTCTAATTTAGAGCGTTTTGACGGTATCAAGTACGGTTATCGGACGAGAGATTACGAGGGACTTCACAATATGTATAAAAAATCCCGTTCCGAAGGGTTCGGAGCGGAAGTGAAACGAAGAATCATGTTAGGCTCTTTCGTACTGAGTTCCGGCTATTACGACGCTTATTATCTGAAGGCCTTGAAAGTGAAAGCCCTCATAAAAAAGGCATTTGATGAAGCTTTTTCCAGATACGATTTAATCCTTGGTCCTGTTGCGCCGACTACGGCGCCGAGACTGGGAGAAAGTCTGGCAGATCCTATTAAGATGTATCTCGGAGACATTTATACGATTTCGGTAAATCTTGCAGGACTCCCCGCTATGAGTGTTCCCTGCGGAAAAGATTCCCAAGGTCTGCCGATCGGACTGCAGCTTATCGGTAACTGTTTTCAGGAGAAAAAGATAATTCAGGCGGCTTACACTTATGAAAAGGCAAGAGGTGTATTCGGTACTCCGACCGCAGAAAAGGAAAAAGTATGAGGAAAGGTGGAATAGGATATGGCAAAGCAATATGAAACAGTCATTGGTTTGGAGGTTCATGTAGAACTTTCTACCAAAACAAAGATTTTCTGCGGCTGCTCCACAGCATTTGGAGGCGCACCGAATACTCATACCTGCCCGGTCTGTACCGGTATGCCCGGTTCTCTTCCTGTCTTGAATAAACAGGTACTGGAGTATGCCATGGCGGTAGGGCTTGCTACCGACTGCGCGATTACCCGGTATTGCAAATTTGACAGAAAGAATTACTTTTATCCCGATAATCCGCAGAACTATCAGATATCCCAGCTATATCTTCCGATTTGCAAAAACGGCAAAGTGGAGATAGAGACCGCAGAAGGTAAGAAAACGGTAGGCATTCACGAAATCCATATGGAAGAGGATGCGGGTAAGCTGATTCACGACGAATGGGAGGATTGTTCTCTCGTGGATTATAACCGTTCGGGAGTGCCTCTGATAGAGATTGTATCCGAACCGGATATGCGGAGCGCGGAGGAGGTAATTGCCTATCTGGAAAAGCTGCGCATGATTCTTCAATATCTCGGTGTCTCTGACTGCAAGCTTCAGGAGGGTTCTATGAGGGCAGATGTGAACTTGTCTGTTCGGGAAGCCGGGACGGAAAAGTTCGGAACCAGAACGGAGATGAAAAATCTGAATTCCTTCCGCTCGATTAAAAGGGCTATAGAGGGCGAACGAGAGAGGCAGATTGAACTTTTGGAAGCGGGAAGAGAAGTGCTTCAGGAAACGAGAAGATGGGACGATAATAAAGAAGAGTCTTATGCTATGAGAAGCAAAGAAGACGCACAGGATTACCGTTATTTTCCCGATCCGGATCTGGTTCCGATTGTAGTGAGTGATGAATGGATTGACGAGATTAGATCGAGACAGCCGGAGCTGCGTTCGGAAAAGATGGAGCGCTACAAAAGAGAATACGATATTCCGGATTATGATATAGATATTATTACGGGGTCCAAACACATGGCGGATATCTTCGAAGCTACCGTTGCGATAAGCGGACAGCCGAAGAAAGCGGCTAACTGGTTAATGGTAGAAACACTCAGACTGCTAAAGGAAAACGATATGGAGCCGGAGGATATCCGTTTTTCGCCGGAGAATCTGGCGAAGCTTATTAAGCTTACCGATGAAAAGGTAATAAACAGCTCGGTAGCGAAAGAAGTCTTTGAAGTAATGTTCGATAGAAATATCAATCCGCAAGTATATATAGAAGAAAAAGGTTTAAAAACAGTTAATGACCAGAATGCTCTCCGCAAAACCGTGGAAGAAGTAATTGAAGCTAATCCGCGGTCCGTAGAGGACTATCTTAACGGTAAAGAAAAAGCGATCGGATTCTTGGTAGGGCAGACGATGAAAGCGATGCAGGGAAAAGCCGATCCGGGAATGGTAAACGAGATTTTAAAACTTATGCTCCGAAACAAGTAACTGCGGAAAAAGTTATTGCGAAAAGGAGTAAGACATGGACTTAAAACATGAGCTTGTATTGCCGAATGACGATCTTCCTTTTAAAATGTTTATTTTTGAAGGAAGAAACGGCAATTACCGCGTGACCAAGCATTGGCATGACAGTGTGGAGATTTTTCTCGTTTTTGAGGGGGAGATTGATTTTTATATCAATACCTCCTATTACGGATTGTCCAGGGGAAAATTTATTATTGTTAATTCCAATGAAGTACATTCCATCGATGTGCCGAAGGAGAACTTTACCATTGTGCTGCAGATTCCACCGGAGGAATTTAACAAATATAAGGGAGAGGAATATCTTTTGTTTCGCCATACCTCGGAAGGCTACAAAGAAGAAGATGCGCAGTTCGTAAGCCTAATCCGCAGCATGTATACGGCATATGCGGAAAAACGTTACGGATATGAATTGGAAGTGCTGAGCGATTATTACAAAATGATGTATTTTCTTGTGACGAGATACAGGGAAAGAAATGTAGATAAGGAAAGAGTAAAGCAGAGCAGGCAGATGGAAAAGCTGTTCAAGATCACTTCTTATATACAAGAGCATTTCAGGGAAGATTTATCTCTCGAATATGTGGCGGGAATTTTTGGATTTTCGCCTACTTATTTATCGCGCATTTTTAAAAAATATGCGAATGTGAATTATAAAACATATGTCTTAAATGTACGTGTTGAGTACGCCTTCAAAGAACTTTTAAATACGGATAAGTCGGTGAATAAGATTGCGGAGAACAACGGATTTCCCGATGCGAGAAGCTTTGCAAAAGCTTTTTTCGCGAGGTTTGGGATATCTCCGGATAAATATAGAAAAGAAATGAAAAAAAGATAAGAAAGTGCTACGAAATAGACAAGTTTTTGGTAGAAATGAGCAAAAAAAACTCCTATAATGAAAACTGTAGATATGGAAATGCAGAAATTATGAAAACCATCTTTATGGAAGAACAGGAGGAGTGATAAAAGGTGAAGATTCAATCGATAAAGGACAAGGCCTATAATGCCTACGGACGGGTCTTCGATGGATTTGATGTCGCAGAGTTGATTAGTGCCATGAAAAAGACGGAGGCACCGGCAGATGCGGTTGTGTATTATCCATCGATTAAAGAATTGGAGAAACTGCCTGTAGCTATCGATATCAAAAACAGTCTTTTCGGAGGACTAGCGATACAGGTGGGATATTGCAACGGCACCAACAACAAGCTGAATGCGGTGGAGTATCATCGTAATTCGGAATTTGGTGTAGCGGCATCCGACCTTATTTTATTGCTCGGAAAGCAGCAGGATATTGAGGAGGATTTTACCTATGATTCTGCTAAAATAGAAGCCTTTTTTGTTCCGGAGGGCACTGTATACGAAATGTATGCGACGACTCTTCATTATGCACCGTGTAGTGTGGACGGCAAACCTTTCCGCAATGTGGTAATTCTTCCGGCAGAAACGAATACGGAATTGGACGCTTCGTTCAATATACATTCGGAAGATAAGCTGCTTAAGGCGAAAAACAAATGGTTGATAGCCCATGCGGAGGCGGCTATCGAGGGAGCTGTAAACGGTATAAAAGGCGAGAACATAACATTATAAAAAGTAAAAAGGTGAATATAACAAAAAATGGAGGATAAGATTATGTTTGAAAATTTACCCAAAGTAAAGATTGGCATTGTAGCGGTAAGCCGCGATTGTTTCCCGGAGAGCCTCTCGGTAGAGAGAAGAAAGGCCCTTATAAAGGCGTATGAAGATAAGTACGGAAAAAATGATATTTATGAATGCCCTATCTGCATTGTGGAAAGTGAGATTCACATGGTGCAGGCGTTAGAGGATGTAAAAAAGGCGGGTTGCAATGCCCTTGTAGTATATCTTGGCAATTTCGGACCGGAGATATCCGAGACCTTGCTGGCAAAGCACTTTGACGGACCGGCAATGTTTGTGGCTGCTGCGGAAGAAAGCGGAGACAATCTGATCGGCGGCAGAGGCGATGCTTTTTGCGGCATGCTGAATGCCAGCTACAATTTGAAGCTTCGCAATATAAAAGCTTATATTCCGGAATATCCGGTAGGGACGGCAGCGGAATGTGCGGATATGATTCATGAGTTCGTTCCGGTTGCGAGAGGAATCATTGGATTGTCCGATCTTAAGATTATCAGCTTCGGACCGAGACCGCTCAATTTCCTTGCGTGCAATGCGCCTATTAAACAACTTTATAATCTCGGCGTGGAAATCGAAGAAAATTCCGAGCTCGATTTATTCGAGGCTTTCCATAAGCATGATAACGATCCCCGTATTCCGGACGTGGTAAAAGATATGGAAGCGGAGCTTGGTACAGGCAACAGGAAGCCTGAGGTTCTTCCTAAATTGGCGCAGTATGAACTGACACTTTTGGATTGGGTAGCGGAGCATAAGGGATACAGAAAGCACGTTGCCATTGCAGGAAAATGCTGGCCGGCGTTCCAGACGCAGTTTGGGTTTGTTCCTTGTTATGCAAACAGCCGTCTGACCGGAATGGGAATTCCTGTATCTTGTGAAGTGGATATTTACGGGGCGCTTAGCGAGTTCATCGGCACATGTGTGAGCGAGGATGCGGTTACGCTTCTTGATATTAACAACACAGTACCGGCAGATATGTACGAAGAAAGTATCAAGGGCAAATTTGCCTATACGCATAACGATACGTTTATGGGCTTCCACTGCGGAAATACGAACTCAAAGAAGTTGTCCGCCTGCTCTATGAAATATCAGATGATTATGGCCAGAAACCTTCCGGAAGAAGTAACTCAGGGAACCTTGGAGGGAGATATCGCTCCCGGCGAGATTACTTTCTACCGTTTGCAGAGCACGGCAGATACCAAACTGCGCGCTTATATTGCACAGGGCGAAGTGCTTCCGGTAGCTACAAAGTCCTTCGGAAGCATCGGTATTTTTGCGATTCCTGAAATGGGACGTTTCTACCGCCATGTATTGATTGAAGGCAATTATCCGCACCATGGTGCCGTTGCTTTCGGACATTTCGGGAAAGCTCTGTATGAAATCTTCAAATATATCGGCGTGCCTGTGGAAGAGATTGGATTCAATCAGCCGAAAGGAATGAGATATCCTACGGAGAATCCTTTTGCATAATTATTTATATAAACGTTAAGAAATATATAGGAGGAAATATAAAATATGCTCTATATAGGGATTGATTTGGGAACCTCTGCCGTTAAGCTTCTGCTTATGTCGGCGGACGGAAAAATAGAAAATATCGTATCCAAAGAGTATCCTCTCTTTTTTCCTCATCCCGGTTGGTCGGAACAGAATCCCGAGGATTGGTGGACCGCGGTCGTGGAAGGATTAAAAGAACTGACTGCAACCTGTGATAAATCTCAGGTTGCAGGAATCAGCTTCGGCGGACAGATGCACGGACTCGTTATCCTGGATGAGAAGGATGGGGTCATCCGCCCTGCGATTCTTTGGAACGACGGAAGGACGACAAAGGAAACGGATTATCTGAATCAGGTAATAGGCAAGGATAAGCTTTCTAAGTATACGGCGAATATTGCTTTTACGGGATTTACGGCACCGAAGATCCTTTGGGTCAAGGAAAATGAACCTGACAATTTTGCAAAGATAAAGAAAATCATGTTGCCGAAAGATTATATTGCGTATAAGCTTTCCGGTATATTCTGTACGGATGTATCCGACGCTTCCGGCATGCTGCTTTTCGATGTGGAGCATAAATGCTGGTCCAAAGAAATGATGGAGATCTGCGGAGTAAACAGCGGACAGCTCGCGGCAATCTATGAAAGTGCGGACGTAGTAGGAACTTTGAAGCCCGAAGTGGCACAAGAGCTTGCTCTTCCCGAGACTGTAAAGGTTATAGCCGGAGCCGGAGACAATGCAGCAGCGGCAGTCGGTACGGGAACGGTAGGAGACGGAAGGTGCAATATTTCGCTCGGAACGTCGGGAACTATTTTCATATCCAGCAATCAGTTCGGTGTAGATAAGAATAATGCGTTACATGCCTTTGCTCATGCGGACGGCTATTATCATCTTATGGGTTGCATGCTCAGTGCAGCCTCCTGCAATAAATGGTGGATGGATGATATTGTAGGAGAACATGATTATGCGAAAGCCCAGTCGCCGATTACGAAGCTTGGAGAAAACAATGTGTATTTTCTGCCTTACTTAATGGGTGAGCGTTCTCCGCTCAATGACCCTTATGCAAGAGGCACCTTTATCGGGCTTACCATGGACACAACGCAGGCGGATATGACGCAGGCCGTGCTGGAAGGCGTCGCTTTTGCAATCCGCGATTCCTTCGAAGTGGCACGTTCTCTCGGAATCAATATAGAGCGCTCCAAGATTTGCGGCGGCGGAGCTAAGAGTCCTCTTTGGCGTAAGATTATCGCCAATGTGCTGAATATTAAGATTGATAGGATAGAGAGCGAAGAGGGTCCGGGATACGGGGGAGCCATGCTGGCAGCAGTAGGGTGCGGAGAATACGCGTCTGTGGAAGAAGCGGCAGAAAAACTCGTGAAGATCATCGATACGATAGAGCCGGAACCGGAACTGGCAAAGAAATATGAAGAAAAGTATCGAAAGTTTGCCCAAATATATCCGACGGTAAAAGATTTATTCCGTCAGATATAGAATATGAGAATTTGAAAATTTAAATATAGCTTAAATAAAAAACGGGGATTAGAGCCAATTTTCTAATTCCCGTTTTTATATAAAATTTTTATACAAAATTGTAGTCTAAAAAGCTATTAAGATTTTTTATCATTAAAAAAATGAACGATATCCTCCATCCGGGAAGTCATGCTGGCAAAGAGCATGTCCGTTATGGTGAGAGCGGCCATGGATTCGACGACGACGACTGCCCTTGGAACAATTACCGGGTCGTGGCGCCCCTTTATATTTATGGATATATTTTCCTTTTTTCTGTTCACTGTCTGCTGTGTGGCGGCAATAGATGGAGTCGGCTTTACTGCGGCGCGGAAAATAATCTCGCAGCCGTCGCTGATGCCACCCGTGATGCCTCCGGAATGATTGGTCATTTTCTTAATGTTTCCGTTTTCATCCGCCCGATAACTATCGTTGTTAGACAATCCGGTGGCAGCAGCGACAGAAAAACCATCACCGATTTCAAAGCCTTTGATAGCGCCGATGGAGAGAATTGCTTTGCCAAGATTGGCATTCAGTTTTTCGAATACCGGGTCGCCGATGCCTGCTGGCATGCCGTGAATGATGCACTCAATCATGCCGCCCGAAGAATTCTTTTCCTGCATACATTTCTCCAGATAATCGGCAGCCCTTTTGGCAGCAGCCATATCCGGCATATAGAAAGGATTCTGCATAACAGAACTTTCATCGAAGTTGTTTTTGTCTATGGAGATGGGGCCGATAGAGAGCGTATAAGCCGATAATGTAATTCCTAACTGTTTTAGTATCTTGCATGCGATAGCGCCAGCAGCTACGCGTCCGATGGTTTCGCGCCCGGAAGAACGTCCTCCTCCCCGATAGTCGCGGAAGCCGTATTTGGTGTCGTAATTGAAGTCTGCATGCCCGGGACGGTAATACTCGGCAATTTCATTATAGTCGGAGGAATGCTGGTCCTTGTTACGGACAATGAGAGAGATTGACGTGCCTGTAGTCTTGCCGTCGAAGACTCCCGACAGAATCTCTACGGTATCGGATTCTCCCCGCTTTGTGGTGTATTTGGATTGGCCGGGCTTTCTCCTGTCTAGGTAAACCTGAATATCATCTTCCGAAAGAGAAAGTCCGGCAGGACAGCCGTCAATAATAACGCCAAGGCCCTTGCCGTGGGATTCTCCCCACGTGGTCACTTTAAATACATTGCCGAATGATGAACCAAACATAAAACATCTCCTTTGTATTATATATTATACACTAAAACTTCTCTAACATTAGGGAAGTTGTTTGGTATTTTGCCCTAAATATTTTATTGATACAATGTCAATATAGTAATTATAAACAACTCGATTTAAGCAAAGAGGTTTAGATATATGAATAATTTGAATAAAAGAGAAGTGGATTTTATCCACCTGCTCCTTGAAGAAAACGAATATCAGCCTATTTCATATTATGCTAAAAAATTGAATGTTTCAACAAAAACATTACAATCGGATTTAAAAAAAGTAAGAAGTTACATGAAAAAGTATGAGATAAAAATAGATGCGCGGCCGGGTAAGGGGCTTTTGACTTGTGCGAAGAAAGAAAACAGAAAGAGAATATTGAATGAAATAAGACAACAGATTCCGAAAGCAGGAGAAGAATCCTCTACGGAAAGAAGAGAACTTATCTTAAAGGACATGCTGCTTCGAACAAGTGAAATGACCTCGATTCAAAAGCTGTCGGATCTGTATTATGTAGGTAAAACAAGCATTGTAAATGACATGAAATATATCGAGGAGTGGATTAAAAAGTATAATCTCACTTTAAAGAAGACAAAAGAGGGTACTTGTATCAATGGAAGTGAAATAGATATAAGGAAAGCGATTGCAGGACTTGCCATTCGTGAGAATACGAGAAACGGCCTTCTTGAGCTATTCCAAAAGGAGGACATCGATTTCATAGAGAAGCTTCTTGCCGATGTGGGAAAAAAGAATTTGGATATCGGTGATATATATTATGCGAATTTGCTGACGCACATATTGATATGCATTAAGAGAGTCAGGGAAAATATTCATATTGAAGATAACGAAGAAAGCAGAATGATTCACATACATACGCTGGATCAGTATGGAAAGGCGAGAGAAATTGCGGGAAAAATCAATGAGCATTACAACATTCAGATAGGGGAAGGAGAAACCTATTATATTTACCAGTATCTCATATCCTCAGGCTTCGAGGGCAGAGGGCAGAAAGAGGAAAGAGAGCCGGGGAATGAAGATAAATGTACGGAATTTGCCAATAAACTGACAAGACGTCTGTCGGAGAAGTTCGGGATACGCTTTGAACAGGATAAAGACATGATGCAAGGTCTTATCCTTCATATAAGACCGATGCTCAACCGGTTGGAATATAACATCCAGATACAGAATTTGTTGCAAGAAGAAATAGGAAGACAATATCCCGGGATGGTCGCATTGTGCGAAGACGCGCTGAAGGAACTGGCCGAAGAATACGGTTTGCCTGCAATCAGTAGGGACGAAGTGGTCAATATAGCCATTTACTATCAGACTATGCTGGAAAAAATGACGATGAGAAAAAGAGTGTTAGTCGTCTGTCACAGCGGATACGGTACCTCGCAGCTATTGGCAGCAAAATTAAAAAATGAGTTTGCCTTTATGCAGATTGTGGACGTGGTCTCCAGCCGGAAAGCAAAGGACATGGATTTGACAGGTATCGATTATATAATAGCGACGGTACCGATTGAAAGAAACGATGTTCCTTATATTATAGTTTCGTCCTTATTGTCCGAGCAGGATATTAAAGCGATCAGGAGCAGTTTCATAAACATGGAGCAAAACGAAGGGGAATAGGGGGGTATATGGATATAAGAGAGATCCTACAGGAAGAAAATATACAATTAGATGCGGATGCCGGGACGAAAGAAGAAGTGTTAAAGACAATGGCAGAAATGCTCTTTCGAAGCGGAAAGATTGAAGATGCGGATACATTTTTGAACGACGTATGTGAACGGGAACGAATGGGATTTACCGGAGCGGGTAGCAAGATGGCAATCCCCCACGGAATATCGCAGAAGGTAAAAAAAGTATCGGTAGCTATCGTAAGAACAAGAGGGGATATTTACTGGGGAACAGAGCAGGAAGATATACCGGAAGAAGCAAAGCGTGTACAGTTCATTGTTCTTTTTGCGGTTCCCGCGAAGCCGCCGAAAACCGGAGAGATTAAGTATATAGAAGCTTTGAAGGCCGTTTGCCGGAAGCTGGCGGACCGTCGGGCTGCAGAGAACTTGCTGCAAGCTCGGAGGGCCTCACAGATAATCGAGATTATAAATGATGATAAACAATAAAATGTACGGAAAGGAGAAGAAATGGTTGAAGTAATTGTAGTATCTCACGGTACTTATGCGAAATCGCTTGTAGAGAGCAGCGAACTTATTATGGGAAAACAGGAGCAGGTATATGCTTTTGGATTTTTCCTGGGAGAAAATGTAGAAGAACTGCGGGAAAGGGTGGAACAGAAGATAAAAGAGATCAGGGCAGAAGACCGGGATAAAGAGATATTGATTCTGACGGATATGAGATCAGGAAGTCCTTTCAATGCGGTAACCTTGCTTATGCAAAATTACTTATTTTATCATATTGCAGGTGTGAACCTCCCTATTTTTCTGGAGATACTTGGAACGAGGGAATTCCAAAGGGCGGAAGAACTGGCAGATATGGTAATGAATATCGGCAAAGAGACAATTGTAGATGTAAATAAAATGATGGAGGGACTATAAGATGAAGAATATTGTACTTTGCAGAATTGATGACCGCTTGATCCACGGACAGGTGGTAACCTCATGGGTGAAGCAGACGGGAGGAAATAAGATTATCGTAGTGGATGACGCGCTGACAAAAGATTTATTTATGCAGAAGATATTAAAAGCAGCGGCACCTCCGGATGTAAAGGTGGAGGTTTTAAATACGCTCGATGCAACGGATGTCTTGAAAGAAGAAGCGGTAAACGGGGAAAAAATCATTATTTTAGTAAAAATACCGCAGATTCTGGAAAAATTGATAGAAGGAGGTGTGACCATACCTAAGATTATATTAGGGGGAATGGGGGCCAAAGATGGAAGAAAGAAATTCAACCGAAATGTTTCCGCAAGTGAGGAGGAAGTAGAATCCATGAAAAAGATACTCGGGTTGGGAACGGAGATCTACTACCAGTTAGTTCCTACGGAAGCCCCTACAGATGTACGTAAACTACTATCGGAATGATAAGGGAAAAGGAGAAGGTAAAATATGAGTGTATTTCAAGCAATGCTATTGGGAGTTTTGTATTATTTGGGAAATAGTTCCATTGTAGCGGGACCGGTAGGCTATTATACAATCTACAGACCGCTCATCGGCGGCTTTTTGACAGGGCTTGTATTGGGAGACCCTGTAACTGGAGTTATGGTAGGCGCAACGATTAATTTAATGTATATAGGCTTTATATCCGCAGGAGGCGCTCTGCCGGGAGATATGTGTCTCGCAGGTATTTTGGGAGCGGCGCTTGCGATTACGGGAGGACTTGATACGGAAGCTGCTTTGGCGATCGCCGTTCCTATAGGTTTGATCGGTACGTTGCTTTGGTTCGGAAGACTGACGCTGGATTCTTTTTTTGCACACTTGGCGGACAAGTATGTGGAAAAAGGCGAATCGGGAAAGATATGGATTGCCAGTGTGCTTCTTCCCCAATCTATGCTGTTTGTTATGACTGCAATTCCCTGCTTTCTGGCAGCGTATTTTGGAGCCGGATATATTCAGGGGGCGATTAATGCGCTTGGCGGAACAGTTCTTGGTGTTCTTATCATTATCGGCGGCATGATGCCTGCTCTCGGTATCGGTCTGACATTATTATATATTTTCAAAGGAGAAGCAAGAATATTTTTCTTTGTAGGTTTTCTGCTGGCGGTTTATTTTAACTTAAGTATGATAGCTGTCGGATTCCTGGCACTTTGCAGTGCGGTTGTATATACACAGCTTAGAAATGCAAAAGGAGGAGAAGCAAATGCCTGATATGATACATAAAGAAAATAAAAAAGCGAATGAAGGTTCTTATATTTTGTTAACGGATAAAGAAGTAAAACGCTCTTGGATAAATTGGTTATTTAATAACCAGGCAAATTATAATTATGAGCGAATGATGGGAACAGGTTTTTTGCATTCGATGGTTCCGATTGCGAAGAAATTATATAAAGACGATATTGAAAAGCAGCGTGATATGCTCAAACGCCATACAGGCTTTTTTAACTGTGAGCCATGCCTCGGCTCTGCAATTGCCGGACTGACGGTAGCGATGGAAGAACAGAAGGCGGCCGGAGGCGAAATAGATGGCGAGGCTGTTACCTCTATAAAGACCGGGCTTATGGGTCCTCTTTCCGGTATCGGAGACAGCATTATCCAAGGCGTTATCGTCCCTTTGCTTCTTGCATTTGCCATTGATATGGCGAGCGGAGGAAGCGTCGTGGCACCTATAGTATATTCCCTCGTTATGATAGCGGTCGTGTTCGGTATTTCCTACACTTTGTTTATGACCGGCTACAAAAAGGGAAGTGGAGCCATTTTGAATATTCTTGAAAACGGCATTGTCAATAAGATTATTGCAGGTGCAAACATTATGGGATGTATGGTTCTGGGAGCCCTCGTGGCGAACTATGTATCTATGAGCTGCGGTATCCAGATACAGCAAACGGCAGATAGTGTATTCAATGTGCAGGAACAGCTGTTTGACACAATCATACCAAAGTTACTTCCGCTTCTGCTGACGTTGGGAAGCTATAAACTGCTGAAAAAGGGCTGGTCATCCGTTAAAGTACTGCTGTTTATCGTTATCATCGGTGTCATTGGCGGTGTAACGGGAATTCTGGGTTAAATAAAAGAACAGGGAGGCATAAATGATGCAATATAAGATGTTTAAAACCACGCAATATGTGTTGGGAAACGGAAGTATTGAAAAATTAGGAGAATACATAGATAAAAGGATAGCTTTCGTAGTGGATGGGGGGATTATGCGGGCACTACAGCTCGATAAATTAATCTTTGACAATATATTAAAGGGTGCGGACTATAAAGTAGTATGCGATATGAAGACGGAACCGCATATGTATATGTTGGAAACTCCTATACGTGAAATACGGAAATTTGAACCCGATGTGATTGTGGGGATCGGCGGAGGCTCTGTAATGGACACCGCAAAAGCATTATGGCTGTTTTATGAACTCCCTGCTTATGATTGGGAAAGAGCAACAAAAGCTTACGAGGTAGAACCGTTCCCCGGCAGAGCGGAATTAATCGTGGTCCCTACGACGAGCGGAACGGGCTCTGAAACAACCGGCTGTGCAGTCATAAAAGATGAGCAGAAGAGAAAGCGCATGATTTTGAGCGATGAAATCATTCCTAACCTGGCCATTATGGATTTTGATTTACTAAAAAGCCTTCCTGCAGGAAATATTGCTTTTTCGGGAACGGATGCTCTGGCTCATGCGCTGGAAGCCGGAGTGAGCAAGCTGGCAAGTACAATGGTCAGGATGCAATGTATTCAGGCCGCAGTAACGATTATAAAAGAACTGCCGAAATCCGTGCGGGGAGATATGGAGGCCAGAGAAAAAATACATGTGGCGGCAACAATGGCAGGTGCAGGAATAAATAATTCTATTACCGGAATGGCACATGGAATGGATCAGGCCGGAGGAGACTTCGGAAAACCGCATGGCTTAATGACAGGACTATTACTGCCGTATACGATGGAATATCTTATTCCGCAGCCTGTTTATGAAGAGGTGGCAGATCAGCTCGAGATCACAGGCACTTCGGAGGAGAAGCAGAAAAGGCTGGTAAAAAGGATATGGGAAATGTATAAGGAAGTCCAGATGCCTGTGACTTTAGAAGAGGCAGGTATACCCGAGCAGGAATATCTGGATAAGATTCCTTCTTATATAAAGATGGCCTCTCAAGATGCCAATATCATTTTTGCACCGAAAGAGGCCTCGGAAGCAGAACTCGAAAATTTATATCGTTCTTTTTATTTCGGAAAATAAGAACATATTTTACATTAGAAAAAGGAGATTATGCCATATGGGTGAAAAAATGAAAGTGATAGCGATCACCGATGAAAGAAAAGTTGAAGTAAAGGAAGTAAGGAAACCTAAGCCTAAGGAAAATCAGATTCTGATGAGAATAAAGGCATGTGCTATCTGTACTTGGGAACAGAGAACCTTTACGAGAGAATCACATATGCCTCTGCCTTTTGTAGGAGGACATGAAATCGCAGGAGAAGTTGCGGAATTAGGAAAGGGTGTTAGTCCTCAGGAATTCCCTGTAGGAAGCAAGATTGTTGCAAGGCTGATTAACGTATGCGGAAAATGCTATTTCTGCCGAAGGGGGGAAGAAAACCTCTGTCTGGAACTAAATAATCTGGATAGTTCGGAGATGGAAATAATGGGAACAGGCGGTATGGGAGAATATCTTGCCATTAACGCTTCTCAGGCTTACCCCATTCCTGATGAATTGCCGGATATAAAAGCAGCTTTTGCCGAACCGCTTGCTTGTGTTCTTAACAGCATAGAAAAAGGGAAAATTGAGCTTGGAGATGATGTAGTAATTATTGGAGGAGGCATCATGGGTATGCTTCACGTCATGAGTGCCAAACTAAGCGGAGCCAGAGTAATACTTAGCGAGCCGGATCCGGAGAGAAGAAGGATAGCGGAGGAACTGGGCTGTGACATTACTTTTAATCCTTTGGAAAACAATCCGGTAGAATTTGTCCGTTCTTTAACGGGAGGCAGAGGAGCCGAGGCAGTATTTAATACTACACCTATTTCGGCGGTTGCTAAACAGGCCGTGGAAATGACTGCTCCCATGGGACGTTGTATCATGTATAGCTCTCAACATCCGGACAAGCCTTTTGAAATAAGTCCGAACTGGCTCCATAACTCGGAGACTATCGTTACCGGAGCAGTAAGCCCCAGCGTACGTTCATTTAACCGTTCGGTAAACCTGTTGTCAAAGGGAATCATTGACCCCGAGAAGCTGGTGTCGGGAACTTATCCTTATGCAAATGCGCAAGATGCTTTTGAAGCTGCCGTACGTCCGGATACATTTAGAATTATAGTAACTTTTTAATAGGGAGGATTGATTTATGGTAAAAAGAAAAGTAGTAGTGGTGTCAAAGTCGGGATTGCATGCCCGCCCCGCCAACTTATTGACGAAAGAAGCGCAGCACTTTCACTCTTCCGTTGAAATATCCGTGAAGGGGAAGCTCTTCAATGCCAAATCATTATTAGGTATCCTTGCGGCAGGCGTTGACTGCGGTACCGAAATAGAAGTGGTTTGCGATGGAACGGATGAGAAAGAAGCTTGCGAAGCAATTACAAAACTGATTGCCGGCGGTATGGGCGAATAAAGTGTAAAGGGGGCAGGTAGGTATGCACGGATATGGGGTTTCTAAAGGCTTATGCTATGCAAAGGTTTTAGTGCTGAACGAAGAAGCCGTTGTGTTCCCCGTAGAAATCGGGAGTCCTGAGGAGGAAGAAAAAAAATTCCTGGATGCGCAAGCTGCTGTGCTCGAAGAAACAATTAGACTCAGAGACAGGACAAATGAGACAGCGGGCGAAAATGCTGCAGATATTTTGGATGTACATTGTTCCTTGCTTAAAGACGGCGGATTAATCAATCCCATTAAGGAAGAGATTGCAAAACAGACCGGTGCGGCGCTTGCGGTAGAACGGGTTATGAATGAGGTTATCGAACAGTTCGAAGCAATGGAAAATGAGTATTTTGCCCAGAGAGCATTGGACCTGAAGGACATCAAGGACAGTTTAATACGTAAAATATTGGATATAGAAAAAGCGGACATTAGTTCGCTGCCGGAACCGACTATTATCGCAGGACGCGATATTACGCCGTCGACGACGGCGGGAATGGATTTGAAAATGGTCTCCGGATTGCTGATGGAATTGGGAGGAAGTACTTCCCACACTGCCATATTGGCAAGAACCCTCGATATTCCTGCTGTTGTCGGAGTAAAAGACCTTTTGTCAACAGTAAAAACAGGAGATATGGTAGGATTTGACGGTGAAACGGGAGAAATTTTTCTCGGTATGAACGAAGAAGAAATAGAAGCGCTAAAAATAAAGATTGTGAAACAAGAGAAAGAGAGATCCAAATGGGATATGCTGTCCGGTAGGCCGGCCGTAACCGATGACGGAAAAAGATTTGAAATCTACGGAAACATAGGGACGCCCGAAGATGCGGAAAAGGTGTTGGATAGAGGCGGAGAAGGAATAGGACTGTTCCGGTCCGAGTTCCTGTATCTTTCTTCGAAGAGCCTGCCCGATGAAGAAAAACAATATGAGGCTTATAGAAAAGTGCTGGAAAAGATGGGTGAGAAGCCGGTCATTGTAAGAACTCTGGATATCGGAGGAGACAAAGATGTTCCTGCATTAAGGCTTAGCAAAGAAGCAAATCCTTTCCTTGGACTAAGAGCACTTCGTCTTTGCCGACAGGAAGAAGAGGTATTTCATACACAACTGAGAGCGCTTCTGAAGGCTTCTCTGTATGGGAATCTGAAAATCATGTTTCCGATGGTTTCCTCAATGGAAGAACTGCTTTGGGCAAAAGAGAAGCTGAAACAATGTCAAGATGAGCTGCGGGCAGAAAAAATACCGTATAAAGAAAAAATAGAGATAGGGATTATGGTGGAGATACCGGCGGTAGCGGTGATGGCGGAATGTTTTTCCAAAGAATGTGATTTCTTCTCTATAGGAACCAACGACTTAACCCAGTATACTCTGGCTGTTGATAGGGGGAATGAGAAGGTCGCAGATCTTTATACATATTACCATCCTGCGGTCATTAAATTAATAAAGATGGCAATCGAAGGGGCTCATAAAAATAATATTATGTGCGGGATGTGCGGCGAAGCCGCAGGTGACCCGAAGATGATTCCGCTGCTTATCGGTATGGGACTGGATGAATATAGTATGGCGGCATCTGCCATACCCGAAGTAAAGAAATGGATGAGCAGGCTGAATACGGAAAAATGTAAGGAGCTTGCGGAGCAAATTCTTAAATTGAATAAAGCGACAGAAGTCGAAGGGATGCTGTGTAAATTTTATATACAAAACAATATAGAAGCAAAGGAGAGATAAGATGTTAGTATCGATGTCAGAAATCTTAAAAAGAGCAAAAGCAGGCGGATATGGAGTTCCGGCAGTGGCAGCGGTGAATGAATTGTCTGCGAGGGCATGCGTCGCAGCAGCGGAAGAGACAAATTCTCCGCTAATCATACTCTGCGGTTACGGTCATAATCCCGATATGGATTACTTCGGAAGAATATTAAATGATATGGCAACCAAAACTTATGTGCCTGTGGCGTTAATTCTGGATCACAGTGCTACTTTTGAAGAAGCGGTAAAAGGAATACGTGCGGGATTTAACACGATTATGGTTGACCGTTCCAAGCTTCCGTATGAAGAAAACATAGCACAGGTAAAGGAACTGGTTCGTATAGCACATGCGGCAGGAATAGGAGTGGAAGCAGAACTCGGACATGTGGGAGTCGGAGAGAACTATAAAATCGACGGGGTGTCTGCCCTGACGGTTCCCGAGGAAGCGGTAAGATATGTAGAGGAGACCGGGGTTGACTGCCTCGCTGTCGCAATCGGTACGGCACACGGCGTATATAAAGGAGAACCGAAGTTAAGATTTGATTTATTGGAAGAGCTGGCAAAGAAAGTTCCGGTGCCCCTGGTTCTCCACGGTGGTTCCGGCACCGGAGACGAGAATCTTGCAATGGCATGTAAGAAGGGCATCAGTAAAGTAAATATAGCCAATGATTTGTTTAAGGGCGCCTACGATAAAATCCAGGAAGCGGGAATGGAGGGAAATAATATCTATGCCCTGTTCCCGATGCTTGAGCTTGGATACAAGGAAACAGCAAAACATTATATGATTACTTTCGGATGTGCGGGAAAGGCATGGACCGGTAAACAATATGTATCAACGGATTCTATTCCCGACATAAACGAAGCAAAATAACAAAATAAAGTAAAGCATAAGACATTATAAAAACTGCTTTGTTGAGATTATTTCTCAACGGCAGTTTTTATTTAGTTACTAAACAATATTGACTTTTTATTTGTTAGGACATATACTAAGTTCGAGCATAGGAATTGGAGGAGCCGACAATGAATTGTAAAGTGGCGGAAAAAATATTTGAAATAATGAAAATGCTTTTGGAAGAACAAAAAAAGCCGAGAGAGTACGGAGGACAGCTTTTGTATCATTCGGAGGTTGCCTTTTTAGATGTTGTTCACCGGTTTCCGGAGATGAATGTCAGTGAAATGTCCAATCTATTGCGAATTACCAAAGGAGCCGTCACTCAACTTTCTGTGAAGCTTTCTAAAAAAGAATTGTTGGAAATCTATACGAAGGACGGCAACAAAAAAGAAAAATATTTTCGTTTGACAAAAGCAGGAGAAGGGGTTCGCGAAGAACATTTAAGTTTTCATGAGAATTCAAACAGAAATTTGTGCAGCTATTTGAAAACACTGGATGAGAATGAGATGAAAACGATATTTGATTTTTTGAGCCATCTAAAGGATTGTGTTCCGTTTTGCGAATTTGACTGCATATGCAGTTCCCAATATGAAAAAGAAGGAGAAAATGAAAATGGATCAGACATTGTTAAACATAAACAATTTATATGCAACGCTTGAATCGGGTAAAGAAATTATTTGCGGATTGGATTTGAAAGTCGGACAAGGAGAAATCCATGTAATTATGGGACCTAACGGTGCAGGGAAATCGACTCTTGCCAATGTGATTATGGGACATCCCGATTACTTTGTAAAGGACGGCAACATATACTGGCAGGGAGAGGATATTACTGATCTGGCGTCCAATGAACGGGCTAAGAAAGGTATTTTTCTCTCGTTTCAGACACCGGAGGAGATTGACGGAATAACTATGAGAGATTTTTTGAAATCTGCGAAAGCGGCTACCTGCGGCAAGCCGGTCCCTATGCTGGCGTTTCGCAAAGAACTGGAAGAAACATTGAATCTTCTGCAAATGGATAAAGCTTATGCGGATAGATATGTGAATTTCGGTTTTTCCGGCGGAGAGAAGAAGAAAAGTGAAATCTTGCAGCTGCTGATGCTGGATGCCAAGCTCGCCATTTTGGACGAAACCGATTCAGGGCTCGATGTAGATGCTGTGAAAACGGTAAAGGAAGGGATTATCCACTACAGAAATCAGGACGAGACCCACTCCCTCTTGATTATCTCTCACAGTACGAAGCTATTGAAGGATTTGCCGGTGGACTATGTTCATGTTTTGGTAAACGGCAAAATAGTTTTTACCGGAGGAAAAGAACTGATACAAAAAATTGACCGAGAGGGATTTGCAGATTTTCTCTCAATGTGAGGTGAGTTCGATTGGAAAAGAAAAAAACAAAAATAGAAGAATTTGAAAGAAATATTTATGATATATATGATTCGGACAATATCGGTTATCAGGTAAAGCAGGGGTTGACCGAAGATATTGTGGCCGAGATTTCAAAGAACAAGAAAGATCCGGCATGGATGCGGGATCTTCGCATGAAATCTTTAAAGATATATAACGAAACAGAACTCCCCAATTGGGGACCTTCGCTGCACGAGCTCAATATGGACAATATTGTAACTTACGTGCGTCCGGGAACCTCTATGACCGATGACTGGAAAGAACTGCCGGATGATATCCGGACTACGTTTGAGCGTCTCGGTATTCCGGAGGCGGAATGGAAATCCCTTTCCGGCGTCGGGGCGCAATATGATTCCGAGGTGGTTTATCACAGTATGCGGGAGCAGCTGCTCGAACAGGGTGTAATCTATACGGATATGGAAACTGCTTTGCGTGAATATGAAGACATCGTAAAAGAGTATTTTATGAAGCTTCTTCCGGCAACCGAGCATAAGTTTATGGCGCTGCACGGTGCGGTATGGTCGGGCGGATCATTCGTATATGTTCCTGAAGGCGTTAAGGTAAGCATGCCTCTGCAGTCCTATTTCCGCTTGAATGCGCCGGGGGCCGGACAGTTTGAGCATACCTTAATCATATGTGAGAAGAATTCCAGCCTGCATTTTATCGAAGGGTGTTCCGCCCCAAGGCACAACACGATAAACCTGCATGCGGGGGGTGTGGAACTTTATATAAAAGAAGGTGCGACACTTCGTTATTCCACTATTGAAAATTGGTCTAAAAATATGCTCAATTTAAATACAAAGCGGGCGCTTGTCGAAAAAGACGGTAAGATCGAGTGGGTATCCGGAACATTCGGTTCACACATCACTATGTTGTATCCGATGAGTATATTGAAAGGGGAAAATGCCAAGAGTGAATATACGGGAGTCAGCTTCGCAAGCAGCAACCAGTATCTCGATACGGGATCGAAGGTAGTTCATGCCGCACCGAACACGTCTTCCACGGTTTCCTCCAAGTCGATTTCCAAGAATGGAGGAAATACTACTTACCGCAGCTCGGTGACCATAATGCCGCAGGCGAAGAACAGTAAATGCAGTGTTATCTGCGAGTCGCTTATGATGGATGATATATCGCGTTCGGACACGATTCCCGTCATGGATGTGAGAAATGACAAGGCAGATATAGGGCATGAGGCCAAGATCGGTAGAATAAGCGAAAAGTCAATTTATTATCTTATGACTCGCGGACTGAGTGAGGAAGAAGCAAAAGCTCTTATTGTAAGGGGGTTTGTGGAACCCGTAACAAAGGAGCTGCCGCTGGAATATGCGGTTGAAATGAACCGATTGATTGGCCTTGAATTAGAAGGAAGCATCGGGTAAAGGAGGAAGGACGTTGGGAATTTCATTTAAAAATATAAATCAATTGCAGGTTCCGACATGGAACAAGCTTAAAGTAAACGGCGTTTCTCTTGATTTTGCAGAGAATGGATTGAACGGTTATTCGAAGGAAGCTGCGCTTACTTTACCGTCGGAGGTCGAAGCCAATCGTTTTTTTGCCGAACCCGCAAGAGATAATATTCCGGATTCTATTATACAAAATTATGATTTTGTTTCTAATAATTATAACAGTGCTATTGTATTGACCATTCCGGAAGGAGTTTTGCCGGATACGCCGGTTATAATAGACTATTCCTTGGATAAAAGCAACAGCTTACTGGTCGACTATATATATATTAAAGCGGAGAAGGACAGTCGGGCAACAGTGATTATAAAATATAACGGCGACAAATGTGAGAACTCTTTTCACGCAGGCCTTACTTTTTTGGAAACGGGAGAAAATGCGAAAGTTAAATTAATAAAGGTGCAGATGCTGCCTGAGAACTCCCTGCATGTAGATGCGGTAGCAGCGTGGTCGGAAGACCGAGCAGCCGCAGATATCGTACTGAACGAATTGGGAAGCGGGCGGACTGCCGCTTTGTGCAATATCCTATTAAAGGGCAGGCAAAGCAGAGGAAATCTTGGCGGAATATATATCGGAAAAGGCCAAAAAGAAATGGATCTAAGCTACCGCATCGAATTCGCGGCAAAAGAAACGGAGGGAGAGATATCCGTTAGAGGAGCATTGGCGGATTCTGCAAAGAAGACGATGAAAAGCATCTTGGACTTTGTTGCCGGAGCATCCGGCTCAAAAGGAAGTGAAGAGGAAACTGTGCTGACGCTCAGCGATAAGGCTGTTAATCTTTCTGCGCCGCTTCTGCTTTGTGGCGAAGATGATGTGGAAGGCAGGCACGCGACTTCTACGGGAAGGCCTGACCCGGGCAAGCTGCATTATCTGATGTGCAGAGGCTTTGCCAGGAACGAAGCCGAGCGATTGCTGATAGAAGCTTCTTTTGCGCCGCTTTTAAGTAAAATCGAGACACAGGAAGTCAGACAGGAGATTACAGAATATATTGGAGCGAGTATTAATGGACAATAACAATAATTATAGAAAAGACTTTCCGCTGCTGCTTACGCGCGAAGAAAAGGGCAGGCGGATGGTATACCTAGACAGCGCGGCAACCAGCCAGAAACCGCTTTCTGTTATAAAGGCAATAGAGGGATATTATAACAGTTATACTGCTAATCCGCACAGGGGAGCATATACTTTAAGCGAGGACGCGACAGCGCTGTATGAAAAAGCAAGAGAAAAGGTGGCCCATTTTATCGGGTGCAATAATCCGCAGGAGATTGTATTTACCGCGGGTACGACAGAGGCTGTTAATATGGTTGCCCTGTCATATGGTAGAGCGAATATTGAAGAGGGCGATGAAATATTGATTACTGTTGCCGAACACCACAGCAATCTTTTGCCGTGGCAGCGCCTGGCGAAGGAAAAGAATGCGGTTTTGCGCTATGTATACGGAGACGCTGAAGGGCAGATTTCGCTTCGGGAATGGGAAGAGAAAATAAACAGCCGTACGAAGATTGTGGCGCTTGGACACATATCCAACGTGCTCGGAGGTATCAACCCGGTAGAAGAGATAACCCGTATGGCGCACAAGCATGGTGCTGTTGTTGTACTTGACGGTGCGCAAAGCGTTCCGCACGTAGAGATAGATGTGGAGGAGTCGGATGTCGATTTCTTGGCTTTTTCTGGGCATAAGATGCTGGCACCCGCAGGAATAGGAGTACTGTATGCTAAAAAGAGCCTTCTCGATACTATGGAGCCTCTTATGCTGGGAGGCGGAATTGTAGAAGATGTACAAGAACAGTCGGTAGCTTTCATGGATGCCCCGTGGAAGATGGAGGCGGGGACACCCAATGTGGAAGGTGCTGTAGGACTTGCAGCGGCAATAGATTATTTGAACCAGGTGGGATGGGCAAATATTCATAATATAGAAAAACAACTGTTGGAGTATGCGCTGGCGAGATTGAGCAAGCTGAACGAAGTGGAGGTCTATGGTTCGAAGCATCCCGAAAATCGGGCGGGAATTCTTTCATTCAATGTTAAAGATGTGCATCCTCACGATGTTGCGAGCGTTTTAAACAGCTATGGAGTAGCAATTCGGGCCGGACATCATTGCGCACAGCCTCTGATGAAGCATTTAGGCGTTTATTCGACTTGCAGGGCCAGCTTTTATCTGTATAACACGTTAGAGGATGTGGATATTTTTATAGATGCTTTATCGAAGGTAAGAGAGGTGCTTGGATATGGAGCTTAGCGAATTATATTCTGAAGTAATAAAAGAACACAGTATTTCCGGCCATAATAAAAGGCACCTGCCGTATGCGACTATAATGACGCCCGGCAGGAATCCCAGCTGCGGAGATGAAATAGAACTTGAACTACAGGTAGAGAATGGTATAATAATAGATGGTTCTTTTACCGGAGTAGGATGTGCCATTTCGCAAGCTTCTGTTTCAATCATGCTCGATTTGGTGCGAGGAAGAACAGTGGAGTAAAGCAGAAGACTGGCTGAGCTGTTTTTAAAAATGGCGCTTAGAAAGCCGCTTTCAGCCAAAGACCTGGAAGAGCTGGAAGATGCGGCGGCTTTACAGAATATTTCCGATATGCCGGCTCGTGTGAAATGCGCCACCATGCCATGGCATACTCTGGTAAAAGTGTTGGACGATATTGGATAAGAAGGAGAATACGAAATGGAAGTGGTAAGAAATATTACACAGGATACTGTATGGGTAGGCGGCGGCGATGTCAGGCTGGCTCTGTTTGAAAATATGTTTCCCCTGGAAAACGGAGTAAGCTACAATTCTTTTCTGATTTCGGACGAGAAAACGGCGCTGGTAGATACGGTAGATGAATCGGTAGGAAGGCGGTTTATTGAAAATATAAAAGCATCTTTGAACGGCCGTTCATTGGACTATCTCATTATAAACCATATGGAGCCCGATCACTGTGCGAATATCGAAGAAATTTGCCGCCTGTTTCCAAAGGTTCAAATTGTAGGCAACAAAAAAACATTTCAAATGATACAACAATTTTATGATATGGATATATCGGGACGCACGCTGGAAGTGAAGGACGGGGACAGTCTTTCTCTCGGAACACATACACTTCGCTTTATTTTTGCTCCGATGGTGCATTGGCCGGAGGTTATGTTTACTTATGACGATTATGACAAGATACTTTTTTCGGCGGATGCGTTCGGTACTTTCGGCGGATATACAGGTAATCTGTTCAGCGATGAGGTAGATTATGAGGAAGTATATTTTAACGAAGCGAGAAGATACTATACTAATATTGTCGGCAAATACGGAGTGCAGGTACAAGCGGCGCTGAAGAAAATGTCTGCTATGGACATCCGAATGATTTGTCCTCTGCACGGACCAATACTTCGCGGAGACGGTATGCAGAGAATTCTGGATAAATATGCCCTATGGAGTTCATATCAGCCGGAGGAAAGGGGCGTATTGCTCACTTATGCCTCCATGTACGGTAATACGGAGAACGCAGTTCAACTGTTAGCCAACCTTCTGGCGCAAAACGGTGTAAAAAATATACGGGTTTATGATGTGTCAAAGACGCATTTTTCTACGATTGTAGCAGATGCTTTCCGTTTCAGCCATCTCGTATTTGCCTCTCCTACTTATAATCTGAGGCTTTACAGCGCTATGGAAAACGTCATCGGAGATTTGGCTGCCCTTAATTTTCAAAATAGGGAAGTAAGCGTCATCGGAAACGGCTCATGGGCTCCGGCGGCAGGCAAAATCATGGTGAATAAGTTATCCGAAATGAAGGATATGCGCTTTATCGGCGAGGCTCTGGAAATTAAATCGGCACTGAAAAAGGATCAATATCCAGAAATGGAGAACTTGGCAAAAGCAATTTCAGCCTCCGTTTTATGTGCCGATGAGAATCGGGTATAAGTAAATAGTTAAGGAGGGTGCCCTCTAAGTCATTTTATGGCTTTTGGGACGCCCTCTTTTTATTTAAACTTTATTTAGGGGAAATTCATATTTTATGTTGCCATATTTTGTGTAATATGCTACAATATCTTTCGCCAGCACACAAATGTCCGCGAGAGACAAACAACGACATACAATTGTATTTTCGAGACGGACAAATGAGCGAAAGCAAAGGATGAAAGGTGTTTGTATGGATACGGCGAATGGATATTTTGTTGTAAAAAAGAAAGCAATCCCGGAAGTGCTTCTTAAAGTGGTGGAAGCGAAACGCCTTTTGGAGACCGGAAAGGTACAAAGCGTGCATGAAGCCACGGAACAGGTAGGTATCAGCAGGAGTTCCTTTTATAAATATAAGGACGATATCTTTCAATTCCATGATAATGCGCAGGGAACGACAATTACACTTACTTTTCAGATGGATGACGAACCGGGACTTTTATCGGATGTCCTAAAGGTAATCGCAGATTTTAAGGCGAATATACTTACGATTCACCAGAGCATTCCCATCAATGGAGTGGCTTCGCTGAGCATTAGCGTACAGGTGCTTCCTACAACCGGCGATGTATCGGAAATGTTAGATACGCTGGAAAAAAAGCAAGGAGTCCATTACGTTAAGGTCTTGGCAAAAGAATAAAAGTCCGGATACCGGACAGAGCGGAGGAAATCGAATGATAAATGTAGCAGTTTTAGGATATGGTACCGTGGGCAGCGGTGTAGTGGAAGTAATCGAAAAAAATAAAGAAGAAATCAGCAAGAAAGCAGGGGAAGAACTGAATATAAAGTATATCCTCGATTTGAGAGATTTTCCCGGCGATCCATATGAACATAAAGTAGTACATGACGTGGAAGTAATTTTAAACGACCCGGAAGTAAACGTTATCTGTGAAACGATGGGCGGTATCGAACCCGCGTATACATTTTCAAAAAGGGCTCTTATGAGCGGGAGAAGCGTATGTACTTCCAATAAGGAGTTGGTAGCGAACCATGGACCGGAATTGATTCGTCTGGCTAAGGAAAACAATTGCAATTATTTGTTTGAAGCCAGCGTAGGCGGCGGTATTCCTATTATCCGTCCGATGAACTACTCCTTGACGGCGGAGAAAATCGATGCGATTACCGGTATTCTTAACGGTACGACGAATTATATCCTCTCGAAGATGGCAGCAGAGGGCGCGGACTTTGAGGATGTGTTAAAAGAGGCGCAGGAAAGGGGATATGCGGAACGCAATCCTGAGGCGGATGTGGAAGGCTATGATGCATGCCGCAAAATAGCAATACTATCTTCTTTGATGACCGGAAAAAATGTGAGATATGAAGATATTTACACAGAAGGTATCACGAAGATTACGGCGACGGATTTCGTATATGCGAAAGTGATGGGAAAATCTATTAAGCTGCTGGCGCTCAGCCGAGAAAAAGACGGCGAATTCTATGCGATGGTAGCTCCCTTTATGATTCCTGTAAGCCATCCCCTTTACAGTGTAAACGATGTGTTTAATGCTGTTTTCGTACATGGCAATATGCTTGGAGATTCCATGTATTACGGACGCGGAGCCGGCAAGCTTCCGACAGCCAGCGCAGTAGTGTCCGACGTGGTGGACTGTGCAAGACATATGGGAAAGACCATTATGTGTTTCTGGGATACGGAAAACGTCAAACTTGCAGATATAACGCAGATAAAACACAAATTCTTTGTCCGCACAAAAGCGGAACTTGAAAAGAAGGCTCTGGAAATATTCGGTTCCATATCGGTTATAGAAGCAGATGTGGCAGAGGAATATGCTTTTGTCACGGGGGAAATGACAGAAAAGGAATTCAAGGACAAGGCGGAAGAATTGGGCTGCGTACTCAACTGGATCCGTATAGAGAGTTAATCCGTCCGGATTGCCGGAATACGAAAAAGAAAAGAGGAAGCAGAAATGAAATACATTATCGTGCTGGGCGATGGTATGGCAGACGAGCCGATTGAGGCTTTGGAAAATAAGACTCCGCTCGCTTATGCTGACACACCCGTCATGGACATGCTCAGTAAGAAATCAGAAATAGGAATGGTGCAGACGATACCGGAGGGGATGAGTCCCGGCTCGGATACGGCGAATCTATCAGTACTTGGCTATGACCCGAAGATATATTATTCGGGGCGTTCACCGTTAGAAGCTTTAAGTATCGGTGTTCCTATGAAGGATACCGATATTGCTCTTAGATGCAATATCGTGACGATATCGGAGGAAGACGTTCCTTTTGAAGAAAGAACTATTATAGACCACAGTTCAGGCGAAATCAGCACAGAATACTGTGCGGTTTTATTGGAAGCCGTAAGGCGAGAACTGGAGACGGATATATATAAGTTTTATTTGGGAACGAGTTACAGGCATTGCTTGATTTGGGATAAAGGGGAAGTGGCAGAGCTGACACCTCCTCACGATGTGCTCACGCAAGTCATCGGTAAGTACCTCCCCAAGGAAAAAACCTTACGTGAAATGATGGAGAAGAGTTATCATATTCTCGTGAACCATCCCATTAACATAGAAAGAAAGAAACAGGGATTGAATCCTGCTAATTGCTGCTGGTTCTGGGGAGCGGGGACGAAGCCGATGCTCGCTTCATTTGAAGAGAAGACCGGCAAAAAGGGAATGATGATTTCCGCTGTCGACTTATTAAAAGGAATCGCGGTAGGTGCGAAAATGGGAATCAGCATCGTTGAGGGTGCAAACGGCGGTTTGCATACGAATTATGAAGGAAAGACCGGAGCTGCGCTGAAGGCGGTTCTTGAGGACGGATATGATTTTGCATATATCCATATAGAAGCGCCCGATGAGATGGGGCATCAAGGAAGTGTGGAACGCAAAGTGCAGGCGATTGAATATTTGGATGCAAGAGTGCTGAAGCCTTTGACGGACAGACTGGATAAAGAAGGAACCGATTACCGTCTTATGGTATTGCCGGATCATCCTACGCCGGTTCGCATAAGAACACACACGTCGGACAGCGTGCCTTATCTGCTCTATGACAGCAGCAGACCCCGCACGGAGAGCTGGAGTTATAATGAGGAAGAAGCGAAGGCAAGCGGACGCTATATTGCCAAAGGACATGAACTTATAGATTATTTTTTTGAGTCATGAGCTTTACAATTTCATAATTACTTAATATAAAGATAAAAACGAGGAGAAAAAAGTTATGAAGAAAGTAGTGAAATTCGGCGGAAGCTCTTTGGCGAACGCGGAGCAGTTTATGAAGGTAGGGGAGATTATCCATTCCGATGAGGAAAGAAAGTATGTGGTACCATCCGCACCCGGTAAGCGCAATTCGAAGGACACTAAGGTAACGGATATGCTCTATGCCTGTTATGCGTCTGCGGAAGCAGGAGAAGATTTTAAGGCGGAGTTAAAAGCGATAAAGGCGCGCTATGAAGAGATAATAGAAGGTTTACATCTGGACTTATCTTTGGAGGAAGAATTCAAAGTTATCGAGAAAAAGTTTAAAGAAAAAGCGGGAGAGGATTATGCGGCTTCCAGAGGAGAATATTTAAATGGCATAATTATGGCAGCTTATCTGGGATATGAATTTGTGGATGCGGCAACGGTCATTTTCTTTGACGATAATGGAGAATTCGATGCCGACAAAACAAATGCGATTTTATCGGAACGATTGAGTAAAGCCGAAAGAGCGGTTATTCCCGGATTTTACGGTTCATATGCGGATGGACGTGTAAAGACGTTCTCCCGAGGCGGTTCGGATATTACAGGTTCTATCGTAGCGGGAGCGGTAAAAGCGGATGTGTATGAAAACTGGACAGACGTATCGGGCTTCCTTGTGGCGGATCCCCGCATTATCGGTAATCCTCCCGGAATCGATACGATTACCTACAGAGAACTCAGAGAGCTTTCTTATATGGGAGCAACGGTTCTTCATGAAGATGCTATTTTCCCCGTAAGAAAGGAAGGAATCCCTATTAATATCCGTAATACCAATGCACCGCAGGATGAAGGCACGTGGATTGTGGAAAGCACTTGCCAGAAATCGAAGTATGTAATTACCGGTATTGCAGGAAAGAAAGGATTCTGCGCGGTCAATATTGAAAAGGATATGATGAATTCGGAAATCGGATTCGGCAGGAAGGTTCTTCAGGCATTTGAAGACTATGGAATCTCTTTCGAGCACGTTCCGTCAGGAATCGATACGATGACTGTATTTGTTCATCAGGATGAATTTATAGATAAGGAGCAGAAAGTAGTATCCGCTCTTCATCGCCTGGCCAATCCGGATATGGTGGATATCGAGTCCGACCTGGCATTGATTGCGGTGGTTGGACGCGGAATGAAATCTACGAGAGGAACTGCGGGAAGAATATTCTCGGCGCTGGCGCATGCCAATGTGAACGTTAGAATGATCGACCAGGGCTCCAGCGAGTTAAATATTATAATTGGTGTTTCCGACGAAGACTTTGAAAATGCAATTCGGGCAATCTACAATATCTTCGTGGAAGTGCAGCTGTAATAATTCTAATAATAAAATAATTCGAGAATGCGTGAACGAAGAAAGCCGACCGGCAGCATGCGGGAAAGTATACCCCGCATGCCGCCGGTCGGCTTTTCGGTTGCAAAAAATTTTTTATTCTTCCGTCAAATATTGAAGGAAGAGGTGGGAAGCTTCTTTGTTGATGCCGGAAGCTGCAAAGCCGAGAATAGGAGGCGCATCGGCGGTGGTGTAGCATTGCCATTGTTCCAGCTTGGGGGAATCCTGAAGGTATATGCCTACAGGGATGGGATCGGTCATGGCGGAGGGATCGGAATGGTCGATGGAGTCATCTACGACCACGGGCATCCCTTTTTCGTCATAAACGAGTTCATCGTCATCCGAGTCGAGTTCGGCGGCATCGATGTAGAAAAAGCAGGATTCGTATTTCGCATATTCCTCGCTGCTTAATTCTTCTCTTAAATCAGCGAACATCAAGCCGTCTGCAAAGTTGGAAAAGGGAGCGGTGTCGCTTACTAAAATATCCAGGCCGCTGGTTTGGGTCATGGCGATTATTTTTTGGGAAACGGCAAGATCCATCTGGGACATGGTCTCGTAGGATAGAAGAGAAGCTGTATCGATATAGCAATCATATGTATTTAAGTCGATACCGGCATATCCTGCGAAATCCGTCTGAAACCTTTCTTGACTGTCATTGCCGTAGGAATTAAGCAGGACGGCGGAAAATGCATGGTCTTTTGCCGTTACGGCATCATGGATAAAAATGCCTCCGACGATAACAACCAGGAGGGTTACTATCGTGTGTATTTTATAATAATCCCAGAAATAACTTAATTTTTCTATAAACGTCATATCTTTCAATTTCTTTTGCTGATCTTTGATTTCGTCATGTATCGACATAATAAAAATCCCCGCTTCTCTTGGTATTTTAATAAATCTATTGTTTTATTAATGATAGCGTTTTCGAAAATAGGTGTCAATGAGCATTAGCCAATAATGTATGAAAAAAGAATAAACAATCTATGAAGAAAAAAACTGGGAAGGATGCCAAGTATATCCCTTGAAACTTTGCAAAATTTGTAATATGATAATATTTAATAATTTAATAATAAAAATAGGATGGTAATGAGAATATGATAAATGATACATATGTGGAATGTCTCGTTAAGAAAAAAACAGGTACGGGATTGTTGTTGCTAAGAATTCTTTCGGTAATGCTTACTGTTGTTTTTGTATTGATTGGATTAATTATCTGGCCGGCGCTCATCATCGGTGCATTGACCGGAATTGCCGCATATTTTATTTATCTTAATTCTGATTTGGAATATGAATATCTCTATTTGGACAAGGAAATTACTATAGATAAGGTATTGGCCAAGACGCGTAGAAAAAAGGTGACAAAGTTCGATGTACAGCGCATGGAGATTCTCGCGCCCATGAACTCTTATCACTTGAGCGACTATAAGAATAGAACGGCTAAAACTTACGATTACAGCTCGGGCGAAGCAAAACAGCCGGAAGTAAGATATGTGATGTTTTATGAAGGCGGACAAAAAATTATTCTGGAACCTAATATGGAATTAGTAAAAGCAATTAAAAATGTTGCGCCGAGAAAAGTATTTACTGATTGACATAATGATGTAAGTTTGGTAGACTTTTTCAAACTTACATCATTCATTTATCGGGAAAGGTGTAACTAATCCCTTTCCTGATGATAAAATTTATGATTCATTGCGCAAATAACGAACAGGAGGAGAAGAAATGGGTCAGATAATTGGCGAAGGAATTACATTTGATGATGTTCTGCTTGTACCGAGTTATTCACAGGTAATTCCAAATCAAGTTGACTTAACAACATGGCTTACAAAAAAAATCAAGCTCAACATTCCGATGATGAGTGCAGGAATGGATACGGTGACAGAGCACCGTATGGCGATCGCCATGGCAAGGCAGGGCGGAATCGGAATTATTCATAAAAACATGTCTATTGAAGAGCAGGCTGAGGAAGTAGATAAGGTAAAGCGCTCGGAGAACGGTGTTATTACAGATCCCTTTTCATTGACTCCAGATCACACGTTGGCAGATGCGGATGCGCTTATGGCCAAATTCAGAATATCAGGCGTGCCTATTACCGAAGGAAGACGGTTGGTAGGTATCATTACAAATCGTGATTTAAAATTCGAAACAGATTTCACAAAAAAAATTAAAGAATCTATGACGGCTCAAGAGTTGATTACGGCCAGAGAAGGCATAACGTTAGAAGAAGCAAAACGGATTCTTGCAAAGGCGAGAAAAGAAAAATTACCTATTGTAGATGAGAACTATAATCTGGTAGGCCTTATTACAATAAAGGATATTGAGAAGACGATTAAATATCCGCTGGCGGCAAAGGACGGACAGGGAAGGCTTCTGTGCGGTGCCGGAGTAGGCATTACGGCTAATGTTTTGGATCGAGTAGGCGCACTTTCCGACGCGAAAGTGGATGTGGTTGTATTGGATTCCGCACATGGACATTCTGAGAATGTACTTCGTTGTTTGCGGATGATAAAAGAGAAATACCCCGATATGCAGGTAATTGCAGGTAATGTGGCAACGGGAGAAGGTACGAGGGCATTGATTGAAGCCGGTGCTGACGGCGTAAAAGTCGGCATCGGTCCCGGTTCCATTTGTACCACACGTGTTGTCGCAGGTATCGGAGTACCTCAGATTACGGCAATTATGGATTGCTACGCGGTAGCGAAGGAATATGGAGTTCCTATTATTGCGGACGGCGGCATTAAATATTCCGGGGATATGACGAAAGCGATTGCGGCAGGAGGTAACGTCTGCATGATGGGAAGTATCTTCGCAGGCTGCGACGAGAGTCCCGGAACCTTCGAATTATTCCAAGGCAGAAAATATAAGGTATACCGCGGTATGGGGTCTATCGCGGCTATGGAAAACGGAAGCAAAGACCGCTATTTCCAATCGGATGCCAAGAAACTCGTTCCCGAAGGGGTAGAAGGAAGGGTTGCATATAAAGGAACTGTAGAAGATACCGTATTTCAGCTGCTTGGGGGATTGCGTTCTGGTATGGGATATTGTGGTACGTCTACGGTGGAAGATTTGAAGCAGAACGGAAGATTTATTAAGATATCAGCAGCATCATTAAAAGAAAGTCATCCACATGACATTCATATTACGAAGGAAGCGCCTAATTACAGTGTGAATGAATAAAAGGGAGAAAAATGTACTAGGGTTGGGGAGGTAACATGTGCAGAACTTAATCGATGAGAAGGCACTGAAGAAATGGCAGGATAAGTTTTGTAATGCAACAAATGTATACGCTTATTGCATTGATTCGGGTGGACATCCTATAACGGAAATGTCAGGAAAAGATACGGAAACGGAACAGATAAAGCAGGTAATTTCAAAAGAAATGTTCCTAAATATTTTTAAACGAGTTACAGAAGGGGGCTTGGAGGAACAGGCGGTAGAGACGACCGCCGTTCCTAATTTGCGCCTTGCGGCGATCTCCATCATGCTGGACGGGAAGGTTGTTGCCGTCTGGATAGTCTGCGGTATTCTTACGGATTCGGATGAGAGCGGCTATGAGTATGAGCCCTTTCATGGTTTTGAATACGCAGTAACGGAAAAAGAATTCTATTATGCATTAGATTTGTTAAGAGATACTACATATTCCCTTTTGAAGGTTAGATTCTCCATGCTGGATGCGGAAGCGGAGTCGAGAAGGAGCCGTTATTCGGAGAATGAGATGAGCGCTTTGCAAAAGCGTAATGAAGCGATTACCGATGTAGTGCAGCTTCTGGAAAGCGACAATTCGATTGAGGCAATTATGACAGACGTGCTTAGGATATTGGGAACTTATCTCGATATCAGTACGGCTGTGCTTTGTCGTGTACATGAGGACGGAGCGTTAATGGATATTGCCGCGGAATGGTGCAACAAAGGAATCATATCGAATTTTGATAAGACGAAGGACCTTCCGTGCGGGGAAATATTGAAGACGGACAAGGTACTCGTGCTTTCTTCAGGAACCATATGCAATGAGGAAGAGCGGGGAAAGATGCAGATGTTCGGAACGAAGGCGTTGATTGTTATCCCCATTGCGATAAGCGGAACGATAAGCCTTTATGCCTGCTTCGGCGAAAATATTAAAGAAAGACAGTGGCGGGTAGAGGATGTAAAGTTTTTGAATGACGCTACTAAAATATTGCAAAGCGTTATTACAAAAAGAGCCCATAAGAACACGTTGGACAGTTCCTATGCCTCCCTGGAGATGATTCTTGACAATGTGGGCAGCTCGGTTTACGTGAGAGATATGCAGACGGGAGAGGTGTTATTCGCCAACAGGAGTATGCGGAATAATTTCTCAAAGGAGATAAAGAATAACACCTTGGACAGTCTCTTTGAGAAGGACCTGATAAAGGGCAACCGGAGAGGAAAACAAGAGGTTTATCATGAAGAGAGAGAACGTTGGTACGATTTGTACTATACTCATATTACATGGGTAGACGGCAGGCCGGTAACTCTCTTTGCCATCTACGATATTACCGAAAAAAGAGTATATAAGCAAAAAATTGAACAGCAGGCTTATACGGATTTCTTAACGGGATTGTATAACCGGCTTTGCTGTGAAAAGGATTTGGCGCGACATATTGATGAAGCCAAAAAGAGCGGAAGCAAAGGAGCTTTGCTTTATTTGGATCTGGATGACTTCAAGCATATCAACGACGGTTTGGGACATCAGTACGGAGATGTCTTGCTAAAAGCGATTTCTCACAGCCTACAGCGTGTGGAGGAGATAGAAAATTCCTGCTACAGAGTAGGAGGAGACGAGTTCATTATTATTATTCCTCCTAAGAGCCGCGGTAAATTCGATCAGATTATCAGCGATATCAAGCAAATATTTTCAAAACCTTGGTTTTTGAAAGACGCGGATTATTACTGCACAATGAGCATGGGTGTCGTGGACTTTCCCGAAGAAGGGGAGAGCGTTCATAAGCTTATAAAAAAAGCGGATATAGCTATGTATGAGGCGAAGAAACTCGGGAAGAATCGTGTGGCGATGTATTCGGATAACATAGATTCGGCTTCCAACAGGCGTCTGGACATGGAGAAGAACATGAGAGATGCGGCGGTTTCGGGCTATAAAGAATTTGAAGTTTATTTTCAGCCGATTATGGACATCCAACTGCCGGGAACGCCGTGTACCGGAGCGGAGGCGCTCATTCGCTGGAACAGCGAAGAACTCGGTTTTATTACGCCTGCGGAATTCATTCCCCTTGCGGAATATCTGGGGCTCATTAATCCTATCGGCAACCATGTACTGAGAAAGTCTTGTTTTTATTGTAAGCAGTGGAATGACAACGGACATCCTAATTATAAGGTAAATGTGAATTTATCGGTGGTACAGCTGCTGCAGACGGACATTGTGGAAATTGTTGCGCAGACGTTGAAAGATACCGGACTTAATCCGAGAAATCTTACGCTGGAAGTAACGGAAAGCCTTGCGATTAACGATATGGAGCGCATGAAGTCGATACTCGCAAAGATTAAGAAGCTGGGGGTCCGCATTGCGTTGGATGATTTCGGCACCGGCTATTCGTCTTTAAACCATATAAGAGAAATACCCTTTGATGTTATAAAGGTAGATCAGAGCTTCGTAAAAGACTTGGCGGGCGATGCTTATTCCCAATCGTTTATCCGCATGGTGGCGGAGCTTGCCGATGCCATTGACGTATCCATTTGTGTGGAGGGCATTGAGACGAAAGAACAATACAAGGTCTTGGAAGGTATGAAAGTGCGTCTTGTACAAGGATATTATTTTGACAAGCCGATATCGAAGGAAGAATTCGAGAAAAAATATGTAAATGCGGGCAAATAGGAGGAGAAGAAATGAGAGCATTAATTAGTGTTTCGGACAAAACCGGTGTGGTAGAGTTTGCGAGAGAACTTGCAGATTTAGGAATTCAGATTATTTCTACGGGAGGTACTTATGCCAAGCTGAAGGAAGAAGGGATTCCGGCGGTAGAAATATCCGAGATTACCGGTTTCCCGGAGTGTCTGGACGGGAGAGTAAAGACGCTTCATCCGGCCGTACATGCAGGACTTCTTGCAATGCGTTCCAATCCTGAGCATATGAAACAGCTTGAAGAATTAAAAATCGAACCAATTGATATTGTTGTTGTTAATCTATATCCTTTTAAAGCAACGATTTTAAAGGATGGAGTAACGCGAGCGGAAGCAGTAGAGAATATAGATATAGGTGGGCCCACTATGCTGAGGAGCGCCGCTAAGAACTATCAGGATGTTTCGGTAGTAACAGACCCTTCTGATTATGAAAAAGTGCTTTCCGAACTGAAAAAGTACGGAAGCGTATTGCTCGATACAAAGTTTTATCTGATGCAGAAGGTGTTCATGCATACTTCCGGCTATGACACGATGATTGCAGACTATTTAAAAAAAGAGAGAAATGACCATGAATTTCCCGAGACACTCACCATGACCTTCGAAAAAGTACAGGATATGCGTTATGGAGAGAATCCTCACCAGAGAGCGGCCTTTTATCGCGAAATAGGCAGGAAAAAAGGTTCTCTTGTGGATGCGAAGCAATATAACGGAAAAGAGCTTTCCTTCAATAATATAAACGATACGAACGGCGCACTCGAACTTCTGAAGGAATTTACCGAGCCTACCGTCGTAGGCTGTAAACACGGCAACCCTTGCGGTGTGGCAAGCCGCGATAACATTTACGATGCCTGGGTCGGAGCGTATAACGCGGATAAAACTTCTATTTTTGGCGGAATTGTAGTGTGCAACCGAGAAGTGACGAAGAAGATGGCCGAGGAAATGAATGAGATTTTCTTAGAGGTCGTGGTGGCTCCTTCCTATGAAAAAGAAGCGATTGAGATTCTCTGCTCCAAGAAAAATATACGGGTGCTGGAACTGAAGGACATCGAAGTCAGCCAGGATTCCAACGCCTATGATATGAAGAAGGTAAATGGGGGATTAATCATCCAGACCATTGATTCCGAGCTTTACAGAGAAGAAGACTTCAGGGTAGTTACGAAGGCACAACCGACGCAAAGCCAGATAGAAGATATGAAATTTGGAATGAAAGTTGTAAAATTTGTAAAGTCGAATGGTATCGCGGTAGTAAAAAACAAACAGAGCATCGGTATCGGTCCCGGGCAAGTAAACCGTATATGGCCGACGAAACAAAGCTTTGAGCATGCGGAGGAGTTAATCGGACCTGATGCGACGAAAGGTGCGGTATTAGCCTCGGATGCATTCTTCCCCTTCGATGACATTGTGGAGGCGGCACACCAGGCAGGAATTACGGCAATCATCCAGCCGGGAGGCGCGATGAGAGATCAGCTTTCTATCGATAAGTGTGACGAATATGGCATTGCTATGGTATTTACAGGAATGAGACATTTTAAGCATTAATAAAACGGTAATAAAGTAATAATATAAATATATAGTAATATAGATATTAATAATATACTTAGAGAATGGATAATTGCGGGCCGAAAGGTACCGCAATTATTGCAATAGGGAGGAAGTAATGCGGCTGAAGGAATTGGAAGAATTCGAGAGGATTACAATACAATGTCATGATAATCCGGATGCGGATGCTATAGCTTCAGGCTATGGTCTTTTTGTTTACTTCTCAAGCAAGAACAAAGACGTAGCACTTATTTACTGCGGAAAGAATCGTATACAGAAGAAGAATCTGCAGCTTATGATCGAAAAGCTTGAGATTCCTATCCAATATGTGGAAAAGGAAGATGCGGTAGAAGGGCTTCTCATTACGGTGGATTGCCAATACGGAGCAGGCAATGTGACAAAACTTGAAGCGACGGAGATTGCGATTATAGATCATCATCAAATAGAGATTGAAGGTATAAAATTGAGTGAGATTCGCTCTAATCTCGGAAGCTGTTCTACGTTAGTTTGGAAAATGATGAGTGATGAAGGCTTTGATTTTCAAAAAGAAAAGCGCTTGGGGACAGCATTGTATTACGGATTATTTTCCGACACGAATCAATTTACAGAAATTTATAATCCATTGGATATGGATATGAAGGATAGCGTGCCTTGTGAAAAAAGTATGATAAAACTGTTCCGCAATTCCAATCTATCTTTGAAAGAACTGGAAATAGCCGGCATTGCGATGCTCAGACATATCTATAACGATGAATATTTATACGCAATCATCAAATCCCAGCCATGTGATCCGAATATCCTCGGTTTGATCAGCGATTTCTTGCTCCAAGTGGATGGAGTGAATACCTGCGTGGTATATAATGAACAAGGAGACAGATATAAAATCTCTGTGAGGAGCTGTATCAAAGAAGTCGATGCAAGCGAACTCGCCGCCTTTTTAACCGAAAAAATAGGTTCGGGCGGCGGACACCGGGAGAAGGCAGGAGGCTTTATATCCAAAAGGTTATACGATGAATATTTTCCTACCCTGCATTCGGAAGCGTATTTCAGCCAGCGGATGAACGAATATTTTGATAACTGTGAGATCATAACGGCAGGAGAGTATCGTGTGGATTACAGCGGGATGAAAGACTACAAGAAAAAGAAGATACCGGTTGGCTATGTAAAAGCCTCCGAGGTGCTGGCTGTGGGTACTCCCATTATGATCCGCACGCTGGAGGGGGATATCGACATGGTAGTGGAACCGGACTTAATTATTATGATAGGTGTAAAAGGAGAAATATATCCGATAAAAGAAAAGAAGTTCTTCCAGTGCTATCAAACTCTGGAAGAAAAATACAATGCGGAAAAGCATACGATAAGAAAGGAATATGTTCCGACATTAAGAAACCGTTTGGACGGAAGCAGCAAGATATTGACCGATTATGCGAAAACATGTATTGCAAGCCAAGAGACGTATATTCATGCAATAGCTCTCGACCATATGGTAAAAATTTTCACTTCGAAAGACAGCGAAAAATATATATTAGGAAGGCCGGGCGATTTTCTGGCAGTCGGGAGTGAAGATGAACACGACATTTATATTGTGGAAAAAGATTTGTTCGACAAGACTTATGATCTGACTGTCCATATATAGGATTTAGGATACTTATATTACCTTAGGATACTTATAGTGCATTAAGACACTTAGGGGGCAAATGAGAATTCTGAGGGAATTATTACATATAAAGGGGGAGTTTTGACATGAAAAGAAAATCGGGCAAAAAATGTGGTAAAATCTTGTAGATTTAAAATTTCTTGTTTATTTATTCTTAGAGAGCGGCATCGCAGGCGGCGCACACAAGATTTATTTCGCTTGCAGACATGAGGGTGGAGAAGATTGATGCCGAGAAAGTATCATAAAAGACATAGTATAGGGGGAAGCGCAAGGAAAAAGGACTGTTTTCACAGACGAAACGGTCTTTTTTTCATGAGGAGCCCCTAAAGTACTTTAGGAAAAAGAATATCTACTTTATTATTTCTTTTTTTTGTGCTAATATATGTATGTTAGCAATTTGCTGGCAGTTAGCGTTGAGGAGGTAATCCTCCTATATAATAGTATTATGTTATAGGCAGGAAACGGAATATGAGTGAAACAGTAAATACAGAAAATCTTCAAAAAGAATCAAATGGGAAAGAAACTGCTTCCAGGAATTTTATTGAGCAGATTATAGATAAAGATCTCGCAGAGGGTGTATATGATACAGTGCACACGAGATTTCCCCCTGAACCGAACGGTTATCTTCATATCGGACATGCCAAAAGTATTCTTCTGAATTATGGTTTGGCAAAAGAATATAATGGTAAGTTCAACATGCGCTTTGACGATACGAACCCGACGAAGGAAAAGACGGAATTCGTAGAATCCATTAAAAAAGATATCGCGTGGTTGGGAGCCGATTGGGAGGATCGCCTTTATTTTGCATCCGACTACTTTGAACAAATGTATGAAGGTGCCGTAAAGTTAATTAAGAAGGGAAAAGCGTACGTTTCCGATCTGTCCGCCGAAGAGATGCGCAAATATCGCGGTACGTTAACGGAACCGGGCAAAGATGATCCGAATAGGGACAGAAGCATAGAAGAAAATCTGGAATTG
>JAAYNW010000004.1 GCA_012520655.1 Clostridiales bacterium
CGTATCTAGCTTGGAAGGCTAGTGTTCTACCATTGAACTACACCCGCATATTCTATTATATTGACTGATTCGAAATCGGGGTGACAGGATTCGAACCTGCGACCTCCTGGTCCCAAACCAGGCGCTCTAGCCAAGCTGAGCCACACCCCGGCATACATACTTGCCTTGTCACAGCGCAAGATACATTATATAATAAGGTTCGGAGCATGTCAACCTATTTTTTTCTAACTTTTTCTCTATAAATAATAAATAGTAAAATCAGCTTTTCCTTGACTATCTAACTCCAGCATGACATACGATGGACGTCTTCCTTCCTGCCTCGGATAAGCCAAGCTTCCCGGATTGACAGCGATAATATTGTCTTCAATGTCTATAAGCGGCTTGTGCGTATGTCCGTATATTACTATATCTACCCCTCGCGCAATTGCCTCCTCTTTAATTGTTTCATTTCCCATCGTTACATAGTAGTTATGTCCATGCGTCAACCACACCCGGTAATCACCTATCCGGAACTCCTTTTCTCTCGGAAGTTCTGAGAAAAAATCGTTATTTCCAGTTACTATCTCTACCGGACAGCCTGCACTTTCGCAGATTAAGTATTCACTTCCTTCAGCGTCTCCGCAATGAACCACCATATCTACGGGACTTACCCGTTCAAGAACTTCCAGATAGTTGTTATTTTTGCGGTGTGTGTCACTTACTATCAATACCCGCATATTAGTCCTCTCTCTATAGCTTTTTCTTCAGTTCTTCTTTTATTTTACGCAGTGCCTTTCCTCTGTGACTGATGCTGTTCTTATCGTCGTCACTCAGTTCTGCCGTCGTTTTTCCCAACTCCGGCAAATAAAATATCGGATCGTAACCGAAACCATTTTTTCCTCTTTCTTCGTAACCGATTCTTCCTTCTATTACTCCTCGTGTCGTTATTACCTCTCCATTCGGAAAATCCGCCGCAATAGCACAAACAAACCGCGCTGTCCTCTTTTCATCCGGTACTCCGGAAAGCCTTTCTATCAGATTGGCATTCTTAATCCGATATGACGTATCTTCTCCCATGTATCTCGCCGAATAGATGCCCGGCTCCTTATTCAGATAATCTATTTCCAATCCCGAATCGTCCGCCAGAACAATCTCCCCACAAATTTCCGCTACCGCTTTCGCTTTTATAATCGCATTTTCTTCATAAGTAGCTCCGTTTTCCTCAATCGGTATGTCCAATCCCATTTCCTTCATAGAGAAAATTTCCCATCCCGTATCAGCAAGAATCTCTTTGATTTCCTTCATTTTATCTGCATTGCCCGTAGCAAAGATAACCCTCTTGTTCATATTATATCTTCCTCATTCATATGCCTTCAAAATCGCATTGTATATTCCTTGCGCTATATAATCGAGATACGATTCGCTTTTCAGCAGTTCCCTCTCTTTTTCATTCGTAATATATCCTACGCATATACCTGCTGCCGGCACCTCGGCTTTCTGCAGTACATACTCCTCTTCTTTTGCCGGAATAAGCCCAATTGCTTTGCCTCTTATCCCGGTGACTACTTCTCTTTCCAATAAATCTGCAAGCTCAATACTGCCGAACTCCGGAATGAAGTAGCTTTCATTATATACTGTCTGCGTGCCGAATAACGAAGTGTCTTTATCTGCTCCGACCTGAATGCGTATCAGCATATCGGCTTTTGCGTCGTTAGCAATTGCTACCCTACTCGCCTCGCTCGGGTACACATCTTCCATTCGGGTGTAATACGCCTTAATATCCGTCGCATCCAGCTTCTCCTTTAGCTTTCTTGCGATTTCAAGCGTTATTTCTTTTTCGGAAAGCCCGTCCGCTTCGATTCCGTATTCTTCACCGCCGCCTGCCGGATCAATGACCACAATCTTCTCATACATCTCTTTCGGAGGGAGAAATTCTATGTACAAATTATTTCCTTCCAAAATACTACGATATTCGAATACTCCTGTCAACGAAAATTTTAATCTGGTTTTCTTTCCTTCCTGTTCGTAATAACCGATGTTTATTTTACTCCTATTTCCGGTAATGAGATTGGTTTTATAAAAATTGCTGCAATCATCTTCAAATATTACCCACAGTTCATTGTCCATATAATGATTCTCAATTTTTACAGTCTCCGCCCTTATTCCGCTTTTCAAAGGAATGCAGAGATAATCGGTATTCTCCGTATTTTCTCCGAAAGTAAGGAGATCCTTCTCCGCTGGCTTCACGTCACCTCCCGATTCCTCGGTCCGTACTTCATCTTGTGCCACATCCGCAATCACTATTACCTTGTGGGAAGCCGTATATATGATGAAAGTCATAGCAGCAATCGCAAATATCACACTGTATATCACTGTTTTTTTCATCAGTTGTTGCCGCATAAAAACCGAGGATGGATAAGGAAGATTAGCAGGGGTAAGTTATTTATGCGGCAACAACTGATGAAAAAAACAGTGATA
>JAAYNW010000041.1 GCA_012520655.1 Clostridiales bacterium
GGCTTTGAGCATGAGATGCTTTTGGACACACACGGGAGAGTGTACAGTCACCGCTTGTCGTACTTAAATTAAAAAGTCGCCTCCTTTTCGCACTTTTTAATTTAAGTACGACAAGCGGTGACTGTACACTCTCCCGTGTGTGTCCAAAAGCATCTCATGCTCAAAGCCTTTCACACGTCGTTTCCACGTTGCTGTCAGAAGAATTCTTCTACGTAGACTATATTATCTGTACAGTGACTTGTCGTCAGTTTCCTAAGCCGTATGATATTCGGCTCTCTTGACATTCGCTCCACGGAAAAACCTGCCTTACGGCAGCAACCTCACGCTTCATTGCTATCATGCCACAGCAATAAGTAGTATACATGAAGTCTTCTCATGTTTCAAGTGTTTTTTTCATTTTTTCAAAAAAAAAATTTTATCATTACAATAACCAATATTTTTGTTAAAAATGACCATTCTAATTCTATTTTTCACAAGAAAATACCTGTTTTGGATTATAGAATATTATATAATAGAAGTAAAGTCTAATAATATACGGAGGTAATAATTTGATAATACGAAAAATAAAACCCGAAGAGGTAAAGCGCACGGAAGAATTGTTCTCTGTTTCTTTCGATTCTTCTTATAATAATGAAGAAACACCTATTCAACTATATAATAGATATGTTGACAATCCTACAAGCAGAGAAGAAGAACACTGTCTGGAACGTTTCGCAGCCTTTGAGGATGACGACCAGACGATGATGAGTTGCTTCATTGTACAACCCTTTGACATCCATTTCGATGGTCATACGTCAAAAATGGTAGGCATTGGCGGCGTCGCTACTCTACCTCAATATCGGAAGCGCGGCGGTATCCGTGCCTGTTTCTCATCCGCTCTTCCTTACATGTATGAGCAGGGTGTCGCTTTTTCATATTTGTACCCCTTCTCTACCGCATATTATAGGAAATTCGGCTATGAACTATGTTATAAGCGCTATTTTTACAGCGTCGCTTTACCTTATATTCCCGTTTATCCGATTTCCGGTTCCTGCTATCTTCTGGAACAAGCTACCATGACCGATGCCAGACAGGATATACCTTATATATATAGGAAATGGTTGCAAAAATATAACATGATGGTAGCGGATACCGATTACGATTACCGGTTTATCGAATCGGCTAATCCATTTAAAGATCAAGTCTTTACTTATGTTTATCGTTCCGAAAGAGGAGAGGCTCTAGCTTATATGACATTTAAATGTGATACCTCTTCCGAACGACGCACCTTGGAATGCAGCCGTTTCTTCTATATAAATAAAGAAGGTCTGCAGGGACTTCTTACATTGGCCAAGAGCTTTGCCGCAGATTATCGTTATGTCCGTTTTTCTCTTCCCGCAGATATGCCGCTGGAACAGGTCCTGCCGGAATGGTCCATGGGTGCAGTAAGCTGTGAAATAAGACCTAATGGCATGGTTCGTGTAATCGATGTAAAAAAGGTTCTGGAGGACGCCCGCTATATCGGTGACGGAAGAATAGCAATAGAAATTCAGGATCCATTTATTTCTCAGAATAACAATATCTTTTCTGTAACCTTCCAAAACGGAAAGTGTACCGAACTTACTTGCATAAAAGAAAAACCTGATATATCTCTTCCTATATCGGCATTTTCCGCATTGATTACCGGCGGATACGATACGGACGCCATTCCTTTATGGGAGAATGTTTCCGTATATGGCGATATGGAAATGGTTTCTAAGGTATTCTACAGAAAAAAGGTATTTATTACTACTTATTTTTAATAATTTAACAAGAGCAGGTCCCGAAGGACCTGCTCCTATTATATGGACTTATTTATTTCTGAGACTTCACATGTCTTTTTTTTTACTGTTCATTTGCAAAGTATGCATCCAACTGTGCGTTAGCTTCATCTACTACTTTGCTCATACCAGCTGCTTCCAATTTATCAAGGAACTCAGGAAGTGCTGTAGCCGGATCAATTGATCCAACACATAATGCCAGTGCATATTCTTCACCTACGTTTGCCAAAGCAGCAAGTTCTGTTTCAACGTTTGTAGGATCAAACTGATAACCGAACGCAGGGATTGCTTTTGCACTATCATAGTAAGGGATAAATGTCTTCGTAAAGAAGTCTTTACCTTCACCTTCCTGAGGAGGAAGAATGGTTACATTACCCATACCGTTTCTCCAAGGCTGATAATTATCATGCTCATCCGTAAATACTACGAGTCCGTCATCATTCAAATTGTAGTGAACGCCTTCAACGCCATACTCTAATAATGTCATTAAGTACGGATCTGTATTTAACAGGTTAAGGAATGCCATTGCTCTTTCAGGATTCTTAGATGCTGTAGAGATAGCCATCATAGCACCCTGTGTAGATGTTTTATCTACGTAAGGAGGTGTGCAGGGAACATATGCAACTTCAATACCACGTTCTGCGCTTGTCTGTACCTCATATCCCAAAGCGTAAGACTGTGTACCGATTAAGTAATCAGCATTCAGCTGTTTGGAAGTACGTAAATCATTTGCGGTCTGTTTGTTAGCCAAGCCGGGATCAATGTATCCTGCTTCGTAGTATTCACGAGTTTTTTCTGCAAATTTCTTGAACTCTTCCGTAGCATATTTGTTTACTACCTTGCTTCCAATATCTTTGGATACATCCGTAGGATCTATGTAGTAAGATAATACGTTCAAGCTTCCGGAGTCACCGTTTACGATGATAGAGTTGTCTACCATTCTCTCAAGTACGAGGCCTTCAACGAGCAGCGGATAGAAATCATTGCCTTTAAGTTCTTTTGCTTTCTTGAGGATATCGCCGAATCCATAGTAATCTGTGTTCCTGATATCATCCAAAGTATAGCCGCACTCTTCCAACAGTGTTACGTTAATATCCCAGCAGTTCTGAGTACCGAAATCTTTATATCCGGGAAGTGCATATACACCATATCCGTCAGAACCTTCGATTTGAGCACCGGCTTTTAAAACTTCCGGAAGAGTATTCCAGATATCGCTGCCATATTTTTCAAGCAAGTTGTTTTCCGGATTGTCAAGACGTACCCATGCACCTTTTTTTGCAAAAGCATTATATTCATTTGCTGACCAAGAGCATGTAAAATAAATATCTACATCATCGCCACCGTTAATTGCCAAAGTGGACCCTTCATCGAAGTCGCCCCATGTTCCCCAGATAGGCTCAAGAGTTACATTCAATTTCTCTCCGAGGTATTCGTTTACTTTTTCCATAACAGCCATGTCATCATTTACAGTGCTGCCATGAAGATACCATTTCAATGTGACAGGTTCGGAAATATCGAGTGCCGCTTCTTCTGCAGGCGCTTCTGCAGTTTCTTCCGCATCCGTAGCTTCTTCCGCCGTCTCCGTCGCTTCTGTCGCGTCAGTAGCTGTTTCCGTGGTTGTGCTTCCGCATCCGACTAACATGGTAGCCGTTACAGCGATAGAAAGCACGATTGATAATAATTTTTTCTTCATGTTTACCTCCCTTAAATAAATTATAGTTTTTATGTAAGTGGCATTATTGCCAGACCTACCGAGCAAATAAGTATTAACCTTTTACGGAGCCTATTGTAAGACCCGCTATAATGTACCTTTGAAAGAAGGGATATGCAAAAGCAATTGGAATTACAATCAGCACTACCATAGCCATTCTAAGGCTTTGTGTCGGAAGACTGCTTGCCGCCGCAGCTGCATCTGCTCCCATATTTGCGCTGTTTTTTGCCAGATATTCCACATTTCTCTGCATCTGCATAAGCAAATACTGAAGAGGAATCTTCGCTCTTTCCCTAACATATAGAAGTGCTACAAACCACTCGTTCCAATAAGCCAAGGCGTTCAATAATGCAATGGTCGCGATACCGGGCTTGGCAATCGGTATAATAATTTTAAACAAAGTATTGTATTCACCGCTTCCGTCGATAGCCGCTGCCTCAATCAGTTCTTCCGGAACGGAACTCTGGAAAAAGGTACGCATAACGATAATATTAAAAGGATTGACCAAAAGCGGTACTATAAGCGCAGCGTAATTATCGCTAAGCCCTAACATTTGTTTACATACCATATAGGTAGGCACCAAACCGCCTCCGAACAACATCGTAAAGAAGCTGAAAAAAGAGAAGAAGCTTCTGAACTTAAAATCTCTGCGGAACAGCGCATAAGAGTACAGAATACAAATCAGTACACTGAGCCCCGTACCTACGATGGTGGTGAAAAAGCTGTTAAAATAAGATATCCACAACTGATCACCCAGTTTCATTACATATGCGTAGGCTTCGGTTCCCCAAGAGAGCGGCGTAAAAGAATAGCCAATCTTTCTGATACTCTCTTCCGATGTGAACGAGATAATGACAACAAAGATGAACGGAATAATACAGGTCGCGCAAAACAATGTCATAATAGTGTTGATTACAACTTCTGCCGGAACGCTTACTGCATTGAAAGGCCTTTTCTTTTTATGATGTAAAACCATCTGTGCATTTTTACTCACTTTCATTCCCTCCATTTAGAACAAGCTGCTGTCTTTGTCAAATTTGTTTACAATACCGTTAGCAATCATAATACAAACAAATCCGACAACATTCTGTAATAAACCTGCGGCCGTCGTCATACTATAATTCTGTGTCGCAATCATTGCGCGGTATACATACGTATCAATTACCTGAGTTACCGACATAATCGGCCCGGAACTCATCGGCACCTGATAGAATAAACCGAAATCAGCATTGAAAATTTTGCCTACCGCCAATATGAACAATATGATAATCATTGTTTTTAAATGAGGTAACGTTACATAAAAAACCTGCTGTAACTTTGATGCGCCATCGATGCTCGCCGCTTCATATTGTGTCGCATCAATACCTGTAATGGCTGCAAGGTACAGAACAACAGAATAACCTGTATTCTTCCATATGTAAGCAATCGTCAATATGTAAGGCCATGGGCCCGTCGTATTATAAAAATCTATCGGTTTCATTCCCCAGTCTGCCATTGCATGAACCAGCAATCCGCTGGTCGGATCCAGAAACGCCTGTAAAAAGTAGCTTGCCACTACCCAGCTTAAAAAGTACGGGAAAAACATTAAAGTCTGATAAGTTTTTGCAACGAACTTCTTTGTAACTTCATTGAGCAAGATGGCAAAGGTCACTGAAATAAGCAATCCCAATACAATAAAAACCGCATTATACGCCAGAGTATTCCTAATCATAATCCAGGAATCCTTGGTCGCAAACAGGAATTTAAAGTTCTTAAATCCTACAAATTTACTATTTAATATGTTATTTACCAGCGACGGCGCTTTCGTATAAATTTTGTAATCCTGAAATGCCATTACGATGCCGAACATCGGCAGATAACGGAGCAATATCAGCCAAATAGCTCCGGGTGCCACCATGGTAAGCAGCATAAATGTCTTTTTTCTTCTCGCAGAAACCGTTGTATGTGCCTTTTTTGCAACAGATACTCCTGACATTCTATCTCTCCTCTCGTTTGTCTTTATCCTCAAGCCTGAAATTGTTTTGTATATTGTGCATATACAACTATCTGTGTTTCAATTTCTTAAATAAATAATACACAAAAGCAATCTTTCTTACCATTTCTTATGTTGCCCTTTTTTGTATATTATTGTGCATCTACTCGCACAGGGTTATAAAACATGATTTACTATATACAAAAAAGGAAATCCCAATTTTGTTGCCAAAGGATTCCCGTTAGTGTATATTTAACTTGCTGTATATATGTTAGATTAACCGATAAATAAGTTTCTCATAAGGAGTGTACGATATGTGGATTGCTGACCAATGGAAAGATTATGAAGTATTAGATACTTCTTCCGGCGAAAAATTAGAGAGATGGGGGACATACCTTTTAGTTCGCCCCGATCCGCAAGTTATATGGAATACTGCGAAAACAAATGTTGGATGGAAAAAGAAAAACGGTCATTATCACCGCAGTTCCAAAGGCGGCGGAGAATGGGAGTTCTTTAATCTCCCCGACGAATGGAGCATTGGATATCGTGAACTCACTTTTCATTTAAAACCATTCAGCTTCAAGCATACCGGACTGTTCCCCGAGCAGGCGGTTAACTGGGATTGGTTCTCCGATTTAATCGCAAGAGCAAAAAGGCCGGTCAAGGTACTTAATCTGTTTGCCTACACCGGAGGGGCTACTCTCGCTGCCGCGAAGGCCGGCGCCCAGGTCACTCATGTTGACGCTTCCAAAGGTATGGTAAATTGGGCAAAAGAAAATGCCGCCGCCTCCGGACTCGCAGATGCATCTATCCGCTGGCTCGTGGACGATTGTGTGAAATTTGTAGAGCGGGAAATTCGCCGCGGCAACACTTATGATGCCATCATTATGGATCCGCCCTCCTATGGACGCGGCCCAAAGGGGGAAATATGGAAAATAGAAGAGAGTATTTTCCCCTTTATAGAACTGACGGCAAAAATACTCTCTAAAGACGCTATCTTTTATTTGGTTAATTCCTATACTACCGGCCTCCAGCCGGCAGTGCTTTCTTATATGATTCATCTGGCCATCGCTTCAAAATTCGGCGGCCATATAACCGCCGAGGAAATAGGTCTTCCCGTAACCGAAAGCGGTCTCGTTCTTCCCTGTGGAGCTTCCGGGCGATGGCAAAAAGACGTATAAAACCTTAATATAAATAGCTTCCCTGAACGCCCATAACAATCACCACAATAAGCATGACAAGAATATAAATAGCTAACACTACGCCCGCAATAATCAGCTGTGCTTTAAAGAAGTTAGATTTGCTTTTCTTCTCTTTCTTGCTGAATGCCCATACGAACATTAATACAATGTTTACACAAGGCACAAATGTAGTCAGCAGTAAAGTAATTAGCCATTCTCCCACGCTCATAGGTTCTTCCAGCTCCGGCTGGTAACCTCCCTGGGGCGGGTATTGGTATCCTTGTTTTCCTTGAGGATATCCGTTCGGTTGATCGTAACCATATCCTTGATTCTGAGTATCCGCATGCGGGTCCGGCGCCGCTCCGGTAAATATACCGGACTGCTGCCTCTCATCGTTGTTGTACATATTGTTGTTATCCATCTTGTGATTTCCTCCCTCATATTTGATATGTACGCTGCTTCTTTTTTATCACAATATCCATTCTATCATATGCCGAATAATCTACGCAAGGTTTCTCTATAATGCGGTACATACCTTTCAAGAAAGTTCCCTTCCGTGTAAACGTACGGAGGCCGTTCCGGGAACACGGTATACATCCGGTAAACATAATAAATCAGCATTACAAGGCATAAAATAATCACCCCGGTTTTAAATCCCTTTATTTTCTTCCCTAGAATATACCGGTATATCATGCAGTAGCCTGCGAATAACATAACAGGAAACGCCATCGGATTAAGGTTCCATGAACGGGCAAACTGTCCTGTCAGCATGAAAAAAACGGCTCTCGTCATTCCGCAGCCCGCACAAGGAAAACCCGTCATCATAACAAGCGGACAAAAGGCGTGGAATACCACATGTACAAATACATAATATGCTAAAAAGGCGATTATGGCTTCCTTACAGCTCCACAAATCGACTGCTATACGTTTCCCTATTCCCCCTAATATCTGCTTCATGCTCTCTCCCCACCAATCGTTACTGCTTGTCTATCTTATCTTTCAAATCTTCCAAATACATCCACCGGTTCATTTTTTCTTCCAGTTTATGCTCTATCTCTTTTTTTTCCTTTGCCAGCTCATTTAATTTTATAAAGTCTGTGGAGGCACGGACAATCTCTGCTTCCAACGCTTCCACCCGCTCCTCCAGCTTCGTGATTTCGCTTTCTATCGTATCATAATCACGCTGCTCCTGATAAGTAAATCTAAGCTTTGACGACGGCATTTTCCAATTCTTCTTCCCGTCCGTATTCCCTGCCTGATTACCCTTTTCTCCTTTACGGCTGACATTTCCGTCATTTCCCTCCAGCATTTCCCCGGCATTTGTCGCTTCCTTCTTTTGGGCATAATCCGTATATCCACCCTCATACTGGCGTATCCTGCCATTATCTTCAAAAGCAAAGATTCTGCGCACTGTCCGATCCAAAAAATAGCGATCATGAGAAACGGTTATAACAATTCCCGGAAAATGGTCGAGATAGTCTTCTAACACCGTAAGCGTGGTAATATCCAGATCATTGGTCGGCTCATCCAAAATCAATACATTAGGTGCACCCATCAGCACCTTCAGCAGATTGAGCCTGCGTTTCTCACCTCCGGACAGCTTGCCGAGCACTGTATACTGCTCACTTCCGAAAAACAAAAAACGCTCCAGCATCTGTGACGCCGTAATGCTCCCATCCTCAGTCTTTATGTATTCTGCCACATCCCTTATATAATCGATTACCTTTTTATTGGGAGGCATTTCCAGACCAGCTATCTCCTGGGAATAGTAGCCTATCTTCACAGTCTGCCCAATCTCGATACTGCCCTCGTCCGGTTTACATTCTCCTGTCAATATCTTCATAAGTGTTGTCTTTCCGCACCCGTTGGCACCGATAAAACCGATTCTGTCTTGCTTTAAGAACAGATAGGAAAAATCATTTATTAATATCTTTTCTCCATAGCTTTTACTGATATGACTCATTTCCACCGTAGTTTTTCCTAATCTGGAGGCCACCGAATTCATCTCTACTTTCGCATCATAAGCAGGAGCCGCCGCCTGCTTCAGCTCCTCATACCTCTCCAGTCTTGCTTTTTGCTTAGTAGAACGGGCTCTCGCACCGCGCCTCACCCATTCCAATTCCGTACGGAGAATAGATTGTCTCTTCCTCTCACTTGCAAACGCTTCTTCTTCCCTCATCGCCTTCAGCTCCAGGTAACCGGAATAGTTCGCCTGGTAGGAATATATCTGTCCTTTGTCAATCTCGACAATCCGATTGGACACACTGTCCAGGAAATAGCGGTCGTGCGTTACCATAACGATCGCACCGCTTCTCTTCTTCAGCATTTCCTCCAGCCAATCCGCCATCTCGTTATCCAAATGGTTGGTAGGCTCATCCAATATGAGTATATCTGCCGGAGATAATAAGGCAGCAGCTAATGCCAGCCTTTTTCGCTGTCCTCCGGAGAGAGTCCCGCATTGTGCCGTGAAATCCGTAACTCCTATTTGCATTAGCATCGCCTTGACATCGCTCTCCTGCGTCCAGGCTTCCGCGTGTTCCCTGCTTTCCGCGAGATTGATTTTTGCTCTTTTCAATACTGCCTGCAGAACATTTTCCTCTTCTTCAAACTCAGGCTGCTGAGGCAGATATGAACAGATTACATGATTTGCCCTTATGACATTACCTTCATCCGTCTCCTCCAGTCCTGCTATTATTTTCAATAAAGTAGACTTCCCGGTTCCGTTGATTCCGATAACTCCGACCTTCTCTCCCTCTTGCAGGTAGAAAGAAGTATGGTCAAAAAGCTTTCGTTCACCGAAGGATTTCACTATATTTTCAACTGTTAATATATTCATAAACGCTCTGACTCCTAGTATCTCCCATAAGGTATTCCCCCTCCGCAGCATAGTCCTCCACTGCCGCAGCAAAAATTGCATATCAGATTGGCAATGCAAAGCTTAAGACATATATTACCGTTGCCGGCATAAGGGTTCCCGTATGTATATTGTCTTTGCTGATATTGCATTCCGCCGTTTTCAAACCGATATGTCAGATTCCTGTAATCTGCATTGCCCGGTTCCATAGCCGCCGCACGTTTGGCATGTTCCATTGCTGCTACGTTATTTCCGAGACCTGCATGCGCAAGTGCACTATAATAATACCACCTTGCACTTTTTTCGTCCATGCCGTCTAGCACTGTTCTCGCTTCTTTATAATATCCGTTTCTTATATAATTGCCCGCAGCTCGCAGATGTCCGTCTTCTTCATATCCCGTACTCGTGCTGTCTCCAAAACCTCCGAAGCCCCCGAAGCTGCCGCCTGCATAGCCTCCATAGCTGCCTCCGTAACCTGAATATCCTCCATAACCGGAGCTACTTCCATAGCCTTCCGTACGCTCTTTCATAATCTGACTGTAGGCCTCCTGAATAGTTTTAAATTTTTCTTCCGCTTGTCTCCTATTCGGGCTGTTAACATTGGCATCCGGATGGTATTTTCTGCTCAGAGCCCTGTATGCTCTTTTTATCTCTTCTTCGGAAGCATCCGGGGATACTCCCAATATCTCATAAGGATTTATCATTGATTCTGCGCCTGTCCCTTTTCTTTTTCTCGTTCCGACCTTATCCGTTCATAACGGTACCATACTCCTGAATATATGATGTTCCTAAGAATCTCGATATTATCGAGAATCGGCAGCTTTTCGAATTCTTTTGAGCATTCCGACATCATCATAATCAGTATACTTCTGCATTGCTCCTCAAAATCAGGAGATTCATATAGCCTGTAAAAAGGGTTATAGTTCCCTTCCTTCAGATCTTTTTCGATATCCTCATGAGCATCGCATAAATAAATGAACTTTCCAAGATATAACCCCATTTTATAAAGATTTTCTTTCCACTCATCCTCTCTATATACCATGACTTCGGCCATGACTTCCCCGAATAAGCGGGACATCTCATCAATATCGGCACAGCCGTCTTTTTCCTTCTCTGCAAGCCGAGCCATCAATGTTTCAATACGGCGCATCTTACAACCATATTTTCGCTCTATGTGATGATAACTTCTTTTGAGCAGCTGCGCATATAAAAGCTTTCCGTACTTTTTATTATCCACCCAATCATCTTTACATTTATAATAGGACAACAATATATTCATATCCGCAGCATACTCCGTATATTCATTTATTTTTGTCATATGCTTCTCAAAAGGATGGGCTGCACATTTACAGTAATCCGTCTCTGTCTCCGACTCATACAAGCCGGAAAGCAGCATAATTACAAAAGTCATATCGTAGGATAGTGTCATCTGTCCGATTAAACCGTACTTTTCCCTCAATATTTTACATAAACCGCAGTAATAGGCATGATAGATATCAAATTCCTTGAACTTCATATCTCCTTTGTTGATGATTATATAACCAAACATTGAATCACCTCTTATATTGCATATACTAACCAACATCTATAATTTTCTATCAATACTCTATTATCCTACCGTTTTAAGCCATATATATCAATAAAACCCGTATAAATAATTTATTAAAAAAGAATCCTCCTAACCTAACATTTTTCGGAAAGATTCTTCAAACCGCACATCGTCTTCCCCCGTTCTCTTTCTCGGCCCCTTTAGATGACTTTTATTCGATTTACGTCTCTCGCACTTAGCAATATGGCGTTCCATAAGCATCGTATCGATATTATCATTTGTATACCATTTTCCGCTTTGATGAATTACTTTGACGCCCTTTCCGTGCGCCATAACGGCTACGCCATAGTCCTGTGTCACTATGACATCGCCTTTTTCACTCAAAGAAAGCAATTTGAAGTCTACAGCATCCGTTCCCCTATCCACTGTCACCACTTGGGAATATTCGGAACGGAGCACGTGCGCATTGTCACAAACCAGAATTACCGGAATATCTTTCTCTTTTGCCACTTTTTCTACAATCGCCACCACCGGGCAGGCATCTGCATCCACAAGAATTTTCATAATTATAACCGGACCTTTCTCTCAAACTATTTAATAATGCCATATAAAGCAGGCTTCGCTCGCGCTTTTCCTCTCTTTATATGGCACCCCACTTTCTGCTATATTCTTTTAACCTTTTATGTACTCAAGTAAAGGCTTGATATATTCTTTCGATGATTTGTCGCTGGATTTTTCGAATATACTCATCATCTCCGAATCAGCTTCCGTTTTATCTTTCTTCTTTTTCAGAACTATATACATAAACTTCAATACCAATTTAGGGAAAAAACTCATTTTTTCATAATTTATCCCCCCTTCAAAATAAGGTAGTGTCAAATTTACTACCTATTTTTCTTTCTAAAACCTTTATTTTCGGGAGCTTGCAAATAAAAAGAGCATTGACCTCCCTTTTTTGATATAATGTCCTCGACCAAAATTCCAAAATACC
>JAAYNW010000042.1 GCA_012520655.1 Clostridiales bacterium
AAATTTTTTCATTAAATTTATAAATTATCATTATCTTTCTATGTCCAAACATACTAAACTATTATAATGCACATGTATTGACATATTGTAATGTGCGTATATTTGTACGCATATTGATATTTTATATATTTTCCGATACCATTGACATTACAATTTTGCTATGATAAATTTAAAGTTATGCTGAATAAAACACTTAAATTAGTCGTATATTTATGCAGTTTTATGGTATGCACGTAATAATCCAATTAAAAACTTTGAGGAGGATCAAATGACAACTAGTGAATTTCAAGTTCTAATCTCAATGACCCTTTACATGCTATGTATTATCTGCATTGGTCTGTTTTTTATGGATGCCGCATGGACGGCTATCGGACTTGCTGCGGGAACCTATATCAATTGGCTCATCGTCGCAAAAAGGCTGCGCCGTTATTCTTCCGTAGCTAACGATTCCATAACCATTCCCGATTTCTTCAGTTCACGTTTTCATGAGGACAAAAAGATTATTATGACGATTGCATCTCTTTTTATCCTTATTTTCTTTACTGTTTACGCTTCGAGCTGTTTTGTAACCTGCGGGAAGCTATTCTCCAAGTTATTTGGAGCTTCTTATCATTCCATGATGATATTGGGAGCTTTATTCGTTATCATATATACATTTTTAGGCGGATTCCTCGCCGAAAGCGCATCCGACTTCATTCAGGCAGTCGTTATGATATGCGCTCTGACGACTATACTTATTCTCGGTACGGTAAGTGCAGGGGGATTATCGGCTGTAATCACCAATGCGCAGAGTATCGAAGGCTTTTGGGGCTTCTTCAATACTGCTTCCCCTTCTTTGGATGCAAACGGAGTTCAACAAGTTGCTGACGGGGCGGCTTTATTCGGGCCTCCTGCCACTTACGGCTTTCTAACCATTATATCCACTATGTCCTGGGGGCTTGGTTACTTCGGTATGCCTCAGGTTCTGCTTCGTTTTATGGCTATCCGCAAAGCGGATGAACTTAAAAAATCCAGAAGAATTGCTATCATATGGGTGTTAATATCCCTTTTCTGCGCAGTTTTCATAGGTGTTATCGGACGTGTTCTTTTCCCGACCGAAAAAACATTGTTGACAGCCAGCGGTGCTGAAAATGTCTTTGTAGTATTATCTCAGAACTTGCTTCCGCCTTTATTGGCAGGCATTGTTATGGCAGGCATTCTGGCTGCAACCATCAGTTCTTCGGATTCCTATTTGCTTATTGCAGCGTCTGCTTTTTCCAAGAATATTTACCAAAGTATTCTCAAAAAGAATGCTTCTGATAAGCAGGTAATGAAAGTATCGAGAATTATATTAGTCGTCATATCTATTGTAGGTATGATAATCGCTTTGGATGAGAACAGTATCATCTTCAAAGTGGTTTCCTTTGCCTGGGCAGGCTTCGGCGCTACCTTCGGACCACTTCTTCTGTTTAGCCTTTTCTGGAAACGAACGACAAAAGAAGGAGCTATCGCAGGTATGCTCTCCGGCGGAATTATGGTATTTTTCTGGAACCTTGTCGTAAAGCCCTTCGGCAAATCCATTGGAGGTTTATTAGGCGGTATCCTAGGTATCTATGAATTATTGCCTGCATTTTTACTTTCCTGCATATTTATTATTATCTTCTCTTTAATAAGCAAACAACCCTCGCAAAAAATATTGGATGAATTTGAACTGGCAAAGAAAGAAAAATAATTTTTCATCGATTTTTATAGCTTATCGTGGTTGATTTTATATCACATTAAAGCAAAAACCCCGCTTCCGTCAGTATATTTCAGCTAAAGGAAGCGGGGTAACTGTTTTGATATTTTTCTATTAAAATCAGACAGTGCGTAAATTATTTATAATTAACAATCTTTCCAAAATCAGGCTTCAGAGCCGCACCGCCTACTAAACCGCCATCGATATCCGGCTGCGCGAATAATTCAGGAGCACTGGATGCGGATACGGAACCACCATACTGAATGCGGATAGCCGCTGCAGTAGCAGCATCATAAATTTCTGCAATGCAATCGCGGATAGCTTTACATACTTCCTGCGCTTGCTCTGTCGTTGCAACTTTACCTGTACCGATTGCCCAGATAGGCTCATAAGCGATAACCGCTGTAGCTGCCTGTGCTGCCGTTACATTCAAGAAAGCTATCTTAATCTGCTGACGAATCCAGTCAATTGTAATGCCCTGTTCTCTCTGTGTTAATGTCTCGCCACAGCAAACAATAGGTGTAATGCCGTGTTCAAAAGCTTTTAATACTTTCTTATTAACAGTTTCATCTGTTTCGGCAAAGTATTCTCTTCTTTCAGAATGTCCAATGATTACATACTTCACTCCGACATCTGTCAACATCTTCGGAGAGATTTCACCTGTATATGCTCCACTCTCTTCATAATACATATTCTCAGCACCGATTTGAATATTAGAGCCTTTTGCAGCTTCCAAAGCCGGGATAATATCGATAGCCGGTACACAGAATACAACATCCGCATCTTCCGTAGCTACCAAAGGTTTTAATGTATTTATTAATTCTACTGCTTCGCTGGGAGTCATGTTCATTTTCCAGTTACCAGCGATAATTTTTTTTCTTGCCATTATTTTAGTCTCCTGTTTTTTATTTGTCATTAGCTGCCGCAACACCCGGAAGTTCTTTTCCTTCAAGGAACTCTAAGGATGCGCCGCCGCCTGTAGAAATATGAGTCATCTTGCTGCCGAAGCCCAACTGGTTAACTGCCGCTGCCGAATCGCCACCACCGATAATCGTTGTTGCATCTGTCTCTGCAAGAGATTTTGCTACTGCAATAGTACCTTTTGCGAGAACCGGGTTCTCGAAAACACCCATAGGTCCGTTCCAAACGACCGTCTTAGCGGATTTAACAGCTTCTGCATAAGCTACTGCCGTCTTTGTTCCGATATCAAGTCCTTCCATATCAGCAGGAATATTTTTGGAATCCACTACAGATACTTCAATTTCTGCATCGATAGGATTAGGGAAAGAAGCCGCAATCGTCGTATCTTCAGGAAGAAGCAATTTTTTGCCGAGTTTTTCAGCCTTATCCATCATTTCTTTACAATAATCAACTTTTTCAAGATCTACTAAAGATCTTCCTACTTCATAACCCTTCGCTTTTAAGAAGGTGAACGCCATACCGCCGCCGATAATAAGAGTGTCGCATTTCTCCAGCAAGTTAGAAATAACATTGAGTTTATCAGCAACTTTTGCACCACCGAGAATAGCTACGAAAGGTCTTTCCGGATTCTCAACAGCATTTCCTAAAAATTCGATTTCTTTCTGCATTAAGTAACCAACTACAGCGGTATCTACCAATCCAGCTACACCTACGTTCGAGCAATGCGCTCTGTGTGCGGTGCCGAATGCGTCATTAACAAAAATGTCGCAAAGAGATGCGAGTTCCTTGGAGAATGCTTCTCCGTTTTTCGTTTCTTCCGCTCTGTAACGTGTATTCTCAAGCAAGATTACATCGCCGTCTTTCATTGCTTCTACTGCCGCTTTTGCATTCGGTCCGACCACTTCGGGGTCTGCTGCAAATTTTACTTCCTGACCGAGTAATTCGGATAATTTCACAGCAACCGGTGCAAGGGACAATTCCGGTTTCGGTTCACCCTTCGGTTTGCCGAGATGAGAACAAAGAATAACTTTTCCTCCGCCTGCAATTAATTTCTTTATTGTAGGAAGAGCAGCTGTCAGACGGTTTGTATCCGTAATAACGCCTTCCTTAAGCGGAACATTAAAGTCACACCTGCAAAGAACGCGTTTGCCCTTTACGTCGATGTCATCTACTGATTTTTTGTTTAAACCCATAATCATTTCCTCCATATAATATAATATTAAAAAGGTCCGGTCCATAAGACCGGACCTCTATAGGTCTTTAAATGCAGTTCGTAAATTTACAATTAGCCCAATTCAGCAAAATATTTAATTGTACGAACCATCTGAGATACATAGCTGTTCTCATTGTCATACCAAGAAACAACCTGTACAAGATTATCAGGACCAACCATTGTCTGAGTAGCATCGAATAAAGATCCGTATGTGCTGCCGATAACATCGCTGGATACGATTTCGTCTGTTGTGTAACCGAAAGATTCTGTAGCTGCTGCTTTCATAGCTGCATTAATTTCATCTTTTGTTACGGATTTTTCAACTGTTGCTACTAAGATTGTTGTAGAACCTGTAGGTGTAGGTACACGCTGTGCGGAACCGATTAACTTACCGTTCAATTCAGGAATAACTAAACCGATTGCTTTAGCAGCACCTGTTGAGTTAGGAACGATGTTGCAAGCGCCAGCACGGCTTCTTCTCTTATCACCTTTTCTCTGAGGTCCGTCAAGAATAATCTGATCTCCTGTGTAAGCATGAACTGTTGTCATGATACCGGATTTAATTGTAGCCAAATCATTCAATGCTTTTGCCATAGGAGCTAAGCAGTTTGTTGTACAAGAAGCTGCAGAAATAACCGTATCTTCTTTTGTTAATGTGTTATGGTTTACGTTGTATACGATTGTAGGAAGGTCATTTCCTGCCGGAGCAGAGATAACAACTTTCTTAGCGCCTGCCGTAATATGAGCGGAAGCTTTTTCTTTGGATGTATAGAAACCTGTACATTCAAGAACTACGTCTACGTCTAATTCTCCCCAAGGAAGTTCAGCTGCGTTAGCTTTTGCATAAATTGTGATTTTCTTTCCGTTTACGGAAATGAAATCTTCACCGTACTCTACAGCACTCGCATATTTGTAAGTGCCCTGAGCTGTATCATATTTTAATAAATGAGCGAGCATTTCAGGACTTGTTAAGTCATTGATTGCTACCACATCATAACCTTCTGCATCGAACATCTGTCTGAATGCGAGACGGCCAATACGACCAAAACCATTAATTGCTACTTTTACTGCCATTTTAGATTCCTCCTAAAAATGTATTTGTTTATATTATTTTGCAATCAAACTAACTGATTGTCAAAATTTTATCAGCACGTTTATTTTACCTAATTTGTCCCAATAATTCAAGTCGTAAATAGAAAATATTTCTTTTTTGGTTGTTTTTTTACAGAAGACTTTTATTTTATCTACATTATTGGCGGAAATGCTAAATATAATTCTAACATTGCCTTTTTATTGCTTATCATTTAAACTTTACTTATAAACTGAACTTATTTGTCAAAAAATGTGGATTGCCAAAGCGCTGCCTCTCAACAGGTTTCCTTGCAATCCGCCGCTAAGAAAGGATCTGTGTATGGTTGTTTTATCCGATTATCATCTACATTCTTCTTTTTCCGGAGATTCCGGGACACCAATGGAATCCATGATTAAAAAGGCTATATCTCTCGGTCTGAAAAGCATGTGTTTTACAGAGCATATGGATATAGATTATGTCTATGTAAAAAAGGAAGATACAGGTATGTTCGAGTTGAATACCGACTTCTATTTGCTCGACTTAATAAATTTCAAGGAAAAGTATAAAGAAAAAATAGATATTTACTTTGGTGTAGAACTTGGGCTACAGCCACATATTTCCAGGGAAATGTCGAAATATGTTAAAGAGCATGATTTTGACTTTATAATAGGCTCTTCTCACCTCTGCAACAAAAAGGATCCATATTTCCCATACTTCTACGAAGATCGTCCGGAGGAGGAAGCTTATAGGGAATACTTTTATTCCATACTGGACAACTTGAAAGCTTTTCAGAATTTTGATGTGTATGGACATCTGGATTACGTTGTCCGCTATGGCCCAAACCGAGATAAAAATTATTCATATGAAAAATATAAAGATGTCTTGGACTCCATTCTCTCGAAATTAATCGACATGGAGAAAGGGATAGAAATCAATACCGGCGGCGTTTCCTACGGATTAAAGGATTTGAATCCTTGCATCGGTATTATCAGACGCTATAAAGAACTGGGCGGAGAAATTATTACCATAGGCTCCGATGCCCATACTCCCGACCGCATCTGCAAAGACTTTACCCGTGCTGCAGACATTCTAAAAGAATGCGGATACAAATATTATACTGTCTTTGCAAAGCGGATGCCGGAATATGTAAGACTGTAATGCGTCTTTAGCCTATGATGGTTCCTCCGCCGAGAATATAATTCTTCTCATAAAATACTACTGCCTGCCCCGGTGTTACTGCCCGGACAGGTTCGTCAAACGTACACTTTATCCTGTCTTCTCCCACCTTTTCTATGAGGCAGGGAGCACCTTTATGGGCATATCTTATCTTTGCAATGACCCTTCTGGGTTCCGGTAAATCTTCCATTGCCATATAGTTTATATGATTGCAAATAAGCTCCTTCGAAAAAACATCTTCATTTTCTCCGATAATCACTTCATCCGTTTCAGGATTTATTTTGGTGACGAATACAGGATGACCCATGGCAAGGTTTAAACCCTTTCTCTGTCCTATCGTATAATGAGTAATACCTTTATGCTGTCCAAGGATCTCACCTTTCAACGATACAAAATTTCCCGGTTCGGGAACTCTGTCCTTCGCCTCTCTATCTATGAATCCCGCATAATCATTATCCGGTATAAAGCAAATTTCCTGACTGTCAGGCTTATGTGCCACCGGCAGCCCTATTTGCTGCGCTATATGCCTGATTTCATCCTTCTCGTAGGCACCTACCGGCATAAGCGTATGAGCAAGCTGGAATTGTGTGAGGTTATATAAAGCATATGTCTGGTCTTTGGCTGCCGTCACGGAATTGCAAATAGCATATCTGCCGTTTTCCAGCTTCTCTACCCGGGCATAATGTCCTGTAGCTATATAATCCGCCCCTATATCCATACTTCTTTTCAGAAGTGACTCCCACTTCACATAACGATTGCACGCTATACAAGGGTTAGGAGTTCTTCCGCAGAGATATTCCTCTACGAAATAATCCATAACCTTTTCCTTAAAATCCTGCTTAAAATTCATTACATAATAAGGAATATCTAGAAACCGGGCGACTCTTCCGGCATCATCCACTGCCGTCAACCCGCAGCATCCTCCGTTTTCCTCCCGCTCTTCTTCTTCCTCATCCTGCCATATCTGCATGGTTACACCGATGACATCATAGCCTTCTTCTTTTAACAAATAAGCCGCCACGGAGGAATCAACACCTCCCGACATGCCTACCACTACTTTCTTTTTCATGAATTAATATTCTTCCTCTTCCGCTTCTTCCCCTTCATGGATATCGGATTTCGGTTTTACCAAACCCTCGATTTTTATATTGTTTTTTTGTGCATAATCCCAAAGGGCAGCATGAATTGCTTCCTCTGCAAGTAAAGAACAGTGTACCTTAACCGGCGGTAATCCGTCAAGAGCTTCCATCACCGCTTTGTTCGTCACCTTCAAAGCCTCCTGCACGCTCTTTCCTTTTACCAATTCTGTCGCCATACTGCTTGTAGCCACTGCTGCACCGCAACCGAAGGTTTTAAATTTACAATCTCTAATTATTCCGTTATCGTCAATATCCAGATACATGCGCATAATATCTCCGCACTTTGCATTTCCTACGGTTCCTACGCCACTGGCATTCTCTATTTCACCCACATTCCGCGGATGTTCAAAATGATCCATTACTTTCTCTGTATACATGGTTATTCCTCCAAACCTTACTTATCCTGTCTTTTTATAAAATCTTCATATAAGGGAGACATATTTCTTAATTTATCAACAATCTCCTTTACCGCCGCAACGACTGTATCCATCTCTTCTATCGTATTCTCTTCGCTTACAGTCAGTCTGAGAGAACCGTGTGCAATTTCATGAGGCAAACCGATTGAAAGAAGTACATGAGAAGGATCCAGGGATCCCGACGTACATGCCGAACCGCTGGAAGCACAGATTCCTTTCATGTCGAGCATAATCAGAAGTGATTCTCCCTCGATAAATTGGAAACTGTAGTTTACATTATTCGGCAATCGCCTCTCAAAGTCTCCGTTCAATCTGCAGTAAGGGACTTCTTCTTTAATTCTTCTTATCAGATAATCACGAAGCTCTCTTTGCTTCTTCGTGTTTTCTTCCATGTGTGCAAACGCAAGCTCTACAGCTTTTTCCATTCCTACGATACCCGTTACATTCTCTGTTCCCGCACGTCTACCCCTCTCCTGCTGGCCTCCGTGGATAAAAGAACGAATCTTCACTCCTGTACGGATATAGAGAAAACCGATTCCTTTGGGCCCATGAAATTTATGTCCACTGGCACTCAGCATATCGATATTCATTTCATCCACATTGATTGGCACATGGCCGTATGCCTGCACCGCATCCGTATGGAAAAGAACCCCGTGTTTTTTAGCAATCGCTCCGATTTCTTTTATGGGCTGTATCGTTCCGATTTCGTTGTTGGCAAACATAACGGAAATCAGAATCGTGTCCTTTCGTATTGCTTTTTCTAACTCATCAAGTTTGATTATTCCGTTTTCGTCCACATCTATATAAGTTACTTCATATCCTCTTTTTTCGAGATAGCCGCATGTATGCAGTACGGCATGGTGCTCTATTTTAGAAGTAATAATATGTTTTCCTTTTGCTCCGTAAGCCTCCGCCGTAGCGACGAGCGCCCAATTATCCGATTCTGAGCCACCTGCAGTAAAATATATCTCGTTGGACTTTGCTCCTAACGTACCTGCAATCCGTTCTCTTGCTTTTGTTACAACTCCCTTTGCCGTTCCTCCGATAGAATATATGCTGCTCGGATTTCCATAATTATCAGTAAAATAAGGAAGCATTGCACTTACTACTTCCGGTGCTGTTTTGGTCGTGGCAGCATTGTCCAAATATATAAATTTTCCCATATTTCTCGCTCCTTTTAATTCCTAGTAAACCGCTACGGATTCAGTAATTTCACTATATCACTCCTGTTATGTTCTGTCAACAAATCAAATTGCATATATTTATAAACAAACCCCGCTATTAAGGTAATACATGAAGAATAAAAATCCTCTTATTGCCGGAACTATTATTCTGACGATTACCGGTTTCGTCAGTCGTTTCATAGGTTTCTTCTACCGCATTTTTTTATCCCGTGTATTTGGCGCTGAAGGCATGGGACTGTATCAATTAACCGCGCCCGTACTGGCACTGACCTTTTCTGTTACGGTATCCGGAATGCAGACCGCAATATCCAAATTCGTGGCCAGCGAGACGTCTACCCGCGATTATAAATATTCCTTCCGCATTCTGCTCGTAGGATTTACCATTGCTATGATGCTGTCTTTGGGCTGTACCGCATATATATATACTTTTTCAGAATTAATTGCAGCCAAATTTTTATTCGAACCGCGTACCGCACCTTTACTCCGTATTATTTCCCTTTCAATTCCTATGGCAACAATCCATTCCTGTATTAACGGTTACTTCTACGGAATTCGGAAGACCTCCGTTCCGGCCATTACTCAGCTTGCGGAGCAAATAGTTCGTGTAGGCAGCATTTATATTCTTTACGAAATCGTCAAAGCCCGTGGCGGATTTCCTACCATCAGTTTTGCGGTAGTGGGCCTTGTCATCGGCGAAAGCGCATCCATGCTTGTATCTCTGGTGGCTATCTATCATCGTTTTTATATGCTTACCAATTCACATTGTATGCTTGCCAAAGTAAAGCAATCCTTTTCCATTTACCTGAAAGATACCAAGCAACTTCTTTCCCTCGCTGTACCGCTTTCCTTGAACCGCACTATCATCAATTTCCTGCAAAGTGTAGAGGCGATTTACATTCCACAAAGATTACAGCTATATGGCTACGATAACGCGAAAGCACTGAGTGTATACGGCGTTCTTACGGGAATGGCGCTGCCACTCATCCTTTTTCCTTCTGCAATTACCAATTCCATATCTGTTCTGCTTCTGCCTTTAGTATCGGAAGCAGAGGCTGTAAATAATCATAGAACGATTAAAAAAGCCGTCCGGAAATCAATCAAATATTGTTTTATCCTCGGTTTCCTGTGTACCGGGATATTTCTTGTTTTCGGAAGATATACCGGTATGCTCTTATACAACAGCCATCTTGCCGGAAGCTTTATCATTACCTTAAGCTTTATTTGTCCTTTTATGTATGTGGCAAGCACATTAAACAGTATATTAAACGGCCTTGGAAAAACAGGCCATACGTTTGCCTTCAGCATGATAAGCTTGGGGGTTCGCCTACTGTTTGTTTTTTTGGCTCTTCCTATTTTCGGCATACAAGGATACTTGTGGGGTCTGCTCGTGAGTCAATTGGTTCAGACTTCGCTCTGCGTTTTTGCGGTAAGAAAATATCTAAAATAAATAATATTCAACAAATATTTATTTCGTAGCGTCGCTCTGTTCTCCATTATTGCTGTTGCTTAAATTTTTTTAATATATTATAATTACTATGTTTTTATCTAAGGTTACTATGACACAAACAGCATTGGAGGTATCTGAAATGTCATTTGAATTCATACAAAAGCTGCCGACTCCGGATGAAATACGCGATGAATTTCCTGTTCCGGTAAAATTAAGCGAGCTGAAAAAAGAAAGAGATGCCGAAATACGCGATGTTATTACAGGCAAAAGTAACAAGTTCCTTGTTATTATGGGCCCCTGCTCTGCAGATAATGAAGATGCCGTGTGTGAATATGTAACACGTCTGGCCAAAGTAAATGAAAAAGTAAAGGACAAGCTTATCCTTATACCGAGGATTTATACAAATAAACCGCGGACTACCGGCGAGGGATATAAAGGAATCATTCATCAGCCTGACCCCGAAAAAAAACCAGATTTTCTTGCCGGTCTTATTGCAATGAGAAAAATGCAGATTCGCGCGATTGAAGAATCCGGATTGACGGCTGCAGACGAAATGCTTTACCCCGAAAACTGGCGTTATCTCTCCGATATTCTTTCTTATGTAGCCATAGGTGCTCGCTCCGTAGAGGACCAACAGCACCGGCTTACCGTCAGTGGCTTCGATGTTCCCGCAGGTATGAAGAATCCCACCAGCGGCGACTTCTCGGTTATGTTGAATTCGGTCTATGCCGCACAGCATCCTCATTCTTTTATATACAGAGGTTGGGAAGTAAATACTTCCGGCAATGAACTCGCACATACCGTGTTGAGGGGGGCCGTCAACAAATATGGCCGGAGTCTTCCGAATTATCACTATGAAGATTTAAACACGCTTCTTACCCTATATAACGAACGAGACTTGAAAAATCCGGCTTGTATAATCGATGCTAATCACAGCAATTCCAACAAGCAATTTGAGGAGCAGATAAGGATTGTAAAGGAAGTTATGCATAACCGTAAGGTAAACAAAGATATTTACCAATTGGTAAAGGGCGTGATGATTGAAAGCTACCTCGAAGAAGGTTGTCAGAAAATCGGCGAAGGTGTATACGGTAAATCCATTACCGATCCATGCCTCGGTTGGGAGGATTCCGAGAAGCTCATCTATGATATTGCCGAATATGAATAAAAAACAAATAAATGCAGGTATCAAGAACTCACAACAAGTGTTTTCGATATCTGCATTTTCATTTATCTTTTCTTATATCTTCATTTCTTTAATCTATACCCACTATCCGCGCGGATGAGCTTTCGTATACACTTCTCTAATACGGTTATGATTCATATTGGCATATATTTGCGTCGTGGAAATATCCGAATGCCCCAGCATCTCCTGCACGCTCCGTAAATCGGCTCCGTTTTCTACGAGATGTGCCGCAAAGGAATGCCTTAAAGTATGCGGGGTAATATCCGCTGTAATACCCGCCTTCTTTGCATAATATTTTATCAATTTCCAAAAGCCCTGTCTGCTCATCGGCTGCCCTGAACAATTCGCAAATAAAATATCCGTTTCCGATGTGCTGACCATTGTATCTCTTGCTCCCTCCAGATAACGAATCAAGGCATTCCTCGCTTCTGTTCCAAAAGGTATGACCCTTTCCTTATTCACATCCCTACATAATATAAATCCCATTTGGAGATTAACATCCTGCACCTTCAGCGTAATCAATTCTGTAACGCGTATCCCCGTAGCATAGAGCAACTCCAGCATCGCCTTATCTCGGATTTCTTTTGGCGAATTGCCTTTCGGCTGTTCCAATAGACGTACAACCTCTTCCATAGATAAGATTTCCGGCATCTTCTTTTCTATCTTCGGCGCCTTCAAGGATTCGGAAATATCCTCTTTTACAATACCTTCTTTATACATAAAATGATAAAAAGCTTTTATCGAAGCAATATTTCTCGAGACGGTAGCCGCTTTAAAGTTATTTTTTTCTAAATACAAAATATACGAATTTAGATTTGTAGCAGTTACTTTGCGTACATCCACAACGCCCTGTTCTTCCATAAAACGCTTAACCTTCGTCAAATCCCTTTTATAAGACATTTCGGTATTCTCTGAAGTTTTCTTTACATTATGTAAATACGAAATGAATAAGTAAATTTCTTTTTCCATTTAATACATAACCCTTCCCCATTCCATTTTATGTCAATTCCTACGTTGTCTAGATTTCATTATAATAAGAATATGGAAGAAAAGCAAATGGAATTTTTGGCGATTTTACGCACTTCTAGGTCAGTATTAGTCCAAAACACAACATATCGGCAAACACTTTTTTACGTCATACCACATATAGAATATTCCAGTTAAAATATTTTTAGAAAGCGAGAAATTAATATTGGATTAACATAACTTTCCACCATACTCCCGATTATGACAACCATTAAAATGACAAAAAGCTGTACTATTTTTTTCATATAGTATTGCCGCTTCATTCCGTATCCGTCCTCATATACTTTATGAGGATAATACAAGCCGGTACACAGTTGATAGCACCAATTCATAAGCATAATATATGCTGGAACAAGCAAGATATATTGCGGTAATATACCTGCCAATACAAGAAAGATTCCTTTTAGTCCGTAACGCATGGCTGCTACAGATAAAAAGATTCCTGCCATCATCCCCATCCAGGCTGCATATAATGCAATCGTCACGGTTCCGACATAAGTGGTAGCAAGCAAACATAGTAAAATCACAGTCCCTATACGTTCCCTCAATATATAGGCAAGGAAGGAGTTCCCATTGATCTCCAGATACTTCAGTCTGCTTAGAGAAGACGCACTCAACAAATCCATCTCTCCAAAAAACGTGTTCCTCCAAATATTGATTATAATTACCCCTAATAAGAAACCTCCTAGAAATAAATACAGCCAGCTAATATGCCGGCTGTTTATACCATTCCGCTTATACATTCTCTGCCAATCACCGTCATACACATTTGTACAATATATGTATCACGATTGCCATGAATGCCTTTTTCATATATAAAAACAAATTTTAGACTGCTTTTATGATATCGCACAAATAAAAAATCTGTTAAAAGCAATACTTATCTTTATAAGTCATAATTGCAGAAATAGTTTTGGAATCTTCTATCTTACCGCTGTAAATCATCTGGCATAATTCGTCTGTCGTATATGCTTTTACATTGATAAACTCATCTTCATCCAGATTCTGCTCGCTCTTTATCAGATTATGCGCCACATAAATATCGATTCTTTCGTTGCAAAAAGCCACTGTCGTGCGAATTGTAATAAGCAATTCCAGATCTTCAGAGCGATAGCCGGTCTCTTCTTCCAGTTCTCTCGCTGCCGCATCTTGAGGCGGCTCGCCCACATAATTCAGGCCGCCTGCAGGTATTTCAACAGTATAACGGTCCAGAGCGTTCCTATACTGCCGTACCATCAGCAGTTTGCCGTCATCTCTGACGGGGATGACAGCTGCAGCCCCTTTATGCTCTATAAAATCCCATTCTACTATGTTCCCATTTGGAACCTGAATGGTATCCTTATAAAAGTCTACAATAGCACCGTGATACATGAGCTTTCTTTCAAGCCTTTTAAATTCTTGCATAAGTGTTTTACCTCATTTCAACCGGTAATCCCTCAGTTTGAATAAGATTGCAGCAAACTCTCCGCGCTTACCAGTTTTACACATAAAACAAACAGATTGGCAGCCTCTGTGAGCTCTTCTAAGCTTGGAAATGTAGGTGCTATACGAATATTGCTGTCCTTCGGATCGTTTCCATAAGGAAAAGTCGCCCCCGCACCTGTCAGTACAACTCCGGCCTCTTTGCATTTTGCCACAATTTTCTTCGCGCATCCATCCATAGCATCGAGAGAAATAAAATATCCGCCTTTGGGCATCGTCCACTGAGCGATTCCCAATCCGCCGAGCTCGCTCTCCAGAATCTTAAGCACAGTTTCAAACTTTGGTCTCATGATATTGGCATGTTTCTTCATATGCTCTGTCAAACCGCCCAGATTCTTGAAATATCTCACATGACGCATTTGATTGATCTTATCATAACCTATCGTCTGCATAGTCATAGACTTAAGCATATCGTCCAAATTCTCTTTGGATGAGGCTATGGCTGCAATCCCGGCTCCCGGAAAACTTACTTTGGAAGTAGATGCGAACTCATATACCATATTCGGGTTACCCGCTTTCTCACATTCACTTATAATATCCAGAATTACATCCTGAACATCATCGTAAAGATGATGAATTGCATAAGCATTATCCCAAAAAATTCTGAAATCTTCTGCCGCCGGTTTAAGTGCCGCAAATCTTCGTATAGTTTCGTCAGAATAAGAATATCCTTGCGGATTAGAATACTTGGGTACACACCAGATTCCCTTCACGGCAGAATCCGTGCTCACTAACTCTTCTACCATATCCATATCCGGTCCCTGCGGAGTCATCGGAACGATAATCATCTCTATCCCGAAATGTTCGGTTATCGAAAAATGTCTGTCATATCCCGGTGACGGACATAAAAACTTAACTTTATCTAATTTGCACCACGGCGTACTTCCCAGTACCCCATGAGTCATAGAGCGAGAAATCGTATCATACATAATCGTAAGACTTGCATTTCCACATACGATAACGTTATTCGCATCCGCTACTCCCATCATTTCTGCCATTAATTTCTTAGCTTCCGGAATACCGTCCACAATACCGTAGTTCCTACAATCCATACCGGTCTCTGTTTTATAATCAGAAGAAGAAGTCATAACATCCATAATATCCATTTCCACATCTAACTGAGAAGGTGCCGGTTTACCTCTTGACATATCAAGTTTTAATCCTTTACTTTTCGCATCTTTGTATTCTTCCTCAAGTCTGGCATGCAACTGTAATAATTCTTCTCTACTTAAATCTTTATACGATTTCATTTTTCCACCATCCTATTAATTATCCAATGCAATATTCTATACATATATTATTCACATTCATTATTATTGAATAATCGTATACAATCATACATCCCGTTTATTCTACTACAAGCAGCAAGATTGCACAAGGATTTTTTGTAAAAAAATTAAAAGCGGCAAACTCCATAAAGTTTACCGCTTTTAAACATGCTTAGTTTTAAACGATGCAATGACTATTTCGCATAGTCTATAACTCTAGACTCTCTGATTACATTGACTTTGATCTGACCCGGATATTCCAATTCAGATTCAATCTGCTTAGAAATATCTCTGGCCAATAATACCATATCTGCGTCAGTGATTTGATCAGGAACTACCATTACTCGAATCTCTCTACCCGCCTGTATCGCAAAAGATTTGTCAACACCTTTAAAATTGTTTGTAATATCTTCTAATTGTTTTAGTCTGCTTGTATATGTCTCTAACGTTTCTCTTCTTGCACCCGGTCTTGCGGCCGAAATAGTATCCGAAGCCTGTACCAGACACGCAATCAAAGATTGTGGTTCTACATCACCATGATGTGATTCTACCGCATTAATTACAATGGCCGATTCTTTGTATTTCTTACAAAGCTCCACACCAAGTTGAATATGAGATCCTTCCATTTCATGGTCAACAGCCTTACCGATATCATGCAGTAAGCCCGCTCTCTTTGCCATTCTGACATCCAGCCCCATCTCAGCCGCCAAGAGGCCGCTTAACTGAGCCACTTCGATCGAATGTTTTAAAGCATTCTGACCATAACTGGTTCTAAATTTCATTTTACCAAGTAATCTTACAAGTTCAGGATGAATACCATGAACACCCACTTCAAGCGTTGCTGCTTCACCTTCTTCTTTTATCATTACTTCAACTTCTTTTTGTGCCTTTTCAACCATCTCTTCGATTCTTGCCGGATGAATACGTCCATCCACAATTAATTTCTCGAGAGCAATTCTTGCGACTTCACGTCTAATCGGATCAAAGCCCGATAAAATGACTGCTTCCGGCGTATCGTCAATAATGAGATCAACGCCCGTCATCGTCTCGAGAGTTCTGATATTTCTACCCTCTCTACCGATGATTCGGCCTTTCATTTCGTCATTAGGAAGCTGTACAACAGATATTGTCGTCTCGGATACATGATCCGCCGCACATTTCTGAATGGCGGTAACCACATATTCCTTCGCTTTCTTATCTGCTTCTTCCTTAGCTCTGCTTTCCATTTCTTTGATCATTACAGCAGTTTCATGTTTTACTTCATCTTCAACAATTTTTAATAAATAATCTTTTGCTTGTTCGGAGGTAAGACCCGAGATTCTTTCCAGTTCCTGTAATCTCTGTTCGTTGAGTTTCGCAATTTCTTCTCGCTGTCTGGCCAAAGATTCCTCTTTTGCAGTCAAACTAGCTTCTTTCTTCTCGATGGCTTCTGCTTTTTTATCGATGTTCTCTTCTTTCTGCTGAACTCTGCGTTCATAACGCTGCGCTTCGGCTCTGCGCTCTTTGATCTCTTTATCCAGCTCATTCTTTGTGCGAATGGACTCTTCTTTGACCTCGAGCAAAGACTCACGCTTTTTCGTCTCAGCGGCTTTTAAAGCCTCATCAATAATCTCCCTTGCCTTATCTTCCGCATTTCCAATTTTAGATTCAACGATTTTCTTGCGATAAGATGTTGCCACGATTGCGGATATCGGCACAGAAATAACCAGAGTTGCGAGTACTGCTACAACATACAACATGTACAGGAGCACCTCCTTATTTAGTTTTCATTGTACTATTATCTATTATAGAATGTAACAAACCTAACACATTCTAACAAACGATTTTACAACAGTTAAATTTTAAACTTAAATTGAAGTTATGTCAAGTAAAAGTACTCTTCTTATTGTATCTGCTCCGAATCCTTTCCTATATAAAAAAGCCGATAGCCTCCTTTTTTCCTCAATAGATGCCGTATTTGCGTCATATTTTTTCTTGCGTAAAAGATTTTTCGCCATAAGATATTCATCCGGTTCGTTTCCGTTTTCTTCCATCTTCTTAAAAACTTCGTATATAATATTTTTATCTATTCCCTTTTTTAATAGGTCTTGTTCCATTCGCTTACGGCTTTTGCTCTCCCTATTATATTCAATAAAATCTTCGCAGTAGCGTCTGTCATCCAAATATCCATATGATTTTACGTATTCAAGCGCCTCATCTATAAGAATCTCCGCATATTCCCCCTGTTTCAGCTTATCTCGAAGCTGCTTCTCCGTATATGTTCTCGATTTTAACAGATTCATACAGCGAAGCTTCGCCCTTTTCGGGAGTATATCCGATACCAGTTGACAATACGACTCTTTATCCACTGGTTCATTTTCTTCCAGATTATATAGACGTAATTCGCCTTTGTATATTACAAAGGCGAATTCGTCATCAATATATATTCTTACTCTTTTTTTATCCAACTCTTCTATTTTGGTAACTATCATAGTATTTTCTACTCAGCTTTTTTCTTTTTCTTATCAGCCGTTCCGTCTACATTTTCAGCCGGATCACTGTTTAAACCAAAATGCCTCCGAACCTTTTGCTCGATTTCCGCGCACACCACCGGATTATCCTTCAAGTACTGCTTTGCATTTTCACGTCCTTGCCCTATCTTATTTCCTTCATAAGCATACCATGCACCGCTTTTATTGATAATATTAGTTTCGGACGCCAAGTCGAGTATATCGCCGGCAAAGGAAATACCCTCTCCAAACATAATGTCAAATTCCGCTTCTTTAAACGGTGGGGCAATTTTATTTTTAACTACTTTTACCCTCGTTCTGTTGCCGACAACCTCTCCGCTCTGTTTCAACGATTCAATTCTTCTTACATCGAGACGGACGGAGGAATAGAACTTGAGTGCGCGTCCGCCGGTAGTCGTCTCCGGATTCCCGAACATAACGCCAACTTTTTCGCGAAGCTGATTGATGAATATAACCGTACAATTAGATTTACTTATCACTGCGGTCAACTTTCTGAGCGCCTGCGACATTAAACGTGCCTGCAAGCCCACATGACTGTCACCCATATCACCGTCTATTTCCGCTTTGGGAACGAGAGCTGCAACAGAGTCAACTACGACGATGTCAATCGCTCCGGAGCGCACCATAGTCTCCGTAATTTCCAAAGCCTGTTCGCCGTTATCAGGCTGAGAAATGTAAAGATTATCCACATCTACTCCTATATTTTTGGCATAAGAAGGATCCAATGCATGTTCTGCATCGATAAAGCCCGCTATCCCTCCTCTTTTTTGAACTTCTGCTATCATATGTAACGTAACTGTCGTCTTACCGCTCGATTCCGGTCCGTATATTTCTACAATCCTTCCCTTGGGTATCCCGCCTAATCCTAGTGCGATATCAAGGCTCAACGCCCCTGTGGGTATAGTCTCGACGTTCATGTGCGCACCGGAATCGCCCAGCTTCATAACAGCACCTTTTCCATACTGCTTCTCTATCTGCACCAGTGCCGCATCAAGCGCTTTCAATCTTTCTTCTCTCTCCATCTCTCTTCTCCTTAAAATATATTTAAAACACAAATCCCCTGCTATATGGCATCATCAGAACATAGGTTCTATATGATAAAATATTAAAACAAATGTTCGATTTTGTCAATGTGTTTTATGCATTTTTATTATACATTATTAAAAGTCCAATAATCATCCCTTACATTTTTTACTACGATTTTTTACATTTCTATTGAATATTTGGCTGACACGCCGGATATGCACTAATATACTGCTTTGATTTCACGAATAGTTTTCTTTAAATTTATCACATATTCCTCTAAATAACAATACCGGAAGTTTTATCCTCCGGTAAATGTTTTTATATCCTCAATCAGTATTTCTGCATATAAGGCTCATAATCTTGGTAAGTAACTGTCAAAAATCCTTCATCGAAATTCATCCCTACTTCCATTCCAACAGGTGTATAAAAAATAATCGAGGTCTTTTCATCCGTCAGGTAATACATAATCTGCTGATCTGTCATTTTATCCAAATCGTTCCCGTTCTGAGCTCCGCTCTTTTCCTTAAAATCCTGTACAAAAGCATCATCAATCCGCAAAATACTGCTGTTATTGATGACCACTCCGTTTGTCATATCGATGTTGATGCAATATAGTCCGTAATCCTGCCAATAATCCGTATTAATCTGCTCACAAAACACTACGCTCATAACCCCTTCATCCATGTAAGTAACGTAGCCTTCAGAATAAACATTGAAGATTTCATCGGTCAGCATATATTCCGAATATGCTTCAAAATATTCTTGAAAATATACAATCTCATCTACAATAATTTCATTTAAAATATCTTTATTAGGCGCATCTCCGCCGATAACAGGGTAATCTATCTCAATGGTTATTTTTCCGTCATTTTCTTCATACTCATAATTTTTCCACTCTATAAAGTAATCCAGATCAGTTCGTATGGAGTCTTTTAATTCCGTATAATATTGCTTAGAAACGTCGCCTTCCCTCTCCGAATTCTGTGAATTCGGTACTTCTTCCTCATAAGGCATATTTTTAAATATGTCGCTCCCCTGTTTATTCTGCTTTGTATCCTGCTTAAAAATGCATAATAAAAAAATTAGCGTCAACAGAAAAGCGACTAACGCCATAAACACAGCCGCAGCTACGGAGAAAATCAACACCGCATTATCCTTGTTATCCTTATTATCCTTATTTTTATATTCGGGATATCTCACCCCTTGCTTATACTGACAACAATTTTCTGTATGAGACGGTGCATATTGCATTATTTGGTTAGAATGAGAACCGCTGAACACTCCATTATCAAATTTTCTGTCATTATCAACTTCCACTCCCGGTTTTTCCATAAATCATCCCCCTTATCTTCTTACCTTTTACCGCCTGCCACCTCTTCATCATACTTTAATATACATTGCCGCATCAGAATTAATGCACAAGATACTGTCGTTTCCCTTATCTTCGCTCTGTTACCGCTTAAATTGTATTTCTTTACCGTTATTTTGCCGCGCACATTACATGCAATATATACAAGCCCTACCGGTTTCTCATCTGTTCCCCCGTCCGGACCTGCTATTCCCGTAACAGCCACCGCTACATCTGACTTTGAAATCGCCGCCGCCCCTTTTGCCATGGCTTCTGCCGTCTCTTTGCTTACAGCGCCCTTATTCTCAAGCAAAGGCTGCTTTACTCCCAATATCTTTCTTTTGGCCTTATTAGAATACGTGATGTATCCCGATTTATATACGTTCGATATACCGGGAACATTGATAAGCCGTGCCGCAAGCATTCCTCCCGTACAGGACTCTGCCGTACTTACGGTCAAGTTCTTATCCAGCAACAAATCCACCACCGCTTTTTCCAGCGTCGTATCCTTATCCATGGAATATATATTGGCTCCGAACCGATTCGTCAGTTCTCTCAAAACAGGGGTAAGAAGCGCCTTCGCCTCCTTTTCGTCCGCCGCCTTTGCAGTTACACGAAGATGTACCTCGCAATTTTTGGCATAGGGAGCAATTGTCGGATTGGTTTGGCCGTCAATTAAATCTTTTACCATCGTTTCTGCTTTACTCTCTCCGACACCGCAAATTTTCACTGTGCGTGAATATATTATTCCGGACTTTTCTCCTGACAGATACGGAACAATGTTTTTTTCAAACATTGGAATCAATTCATTCGGCGGTCCGGGCAGAAGAATTACTTTCTTGCCCTCCGCTTCTATAATCACACCGGGAGCCGTACCGTTCTCATTATCGACGACAATTGCATCTTTCGGCATCATCGCCTGCTTCCAGTTATTTTCCGTCGGCTTAGAACCTTTCTTATTAAAAAATTCTTCAATTAATTTTCTGGAAGGTTCATGCATGATTAATTCTCTTCCCATTACCTTCGCTGCAACCTCTTTTGTCAAATCATCCGCCGTAGGGCCTAACCCACCGGAAAGTATTAAGATATCCGAACGTTTAAGCGCTGTTTTTATTACATCCGTCAGGCGTTCCTCATTATCGCCCACTACACTCTGATAAAAACAAGACAATCCTAAGTCCGCACATCTCTCGGATAAATAAGCCGCATTGGTATTTACTATATTGCCAAGTAATAGTTCCGTTCCCACCGATATTAATTCCACTACCATCCGTTCATCCCTCTTTACCGTCCATTTTCCGGAAAAAATCATATTTACTTAACATCATTCAGAATTTGCTTGTTTTTAACGATATAATCCACCAAAGATACCACCGTCAAAATAAGCGCTACCCACATAACGATAACCGTAAGCAGCCCTAACGGTTCCAAATCCGCAATCATAAGACAAATCATTATCATCTGGAAAGTTGTCTTGAATTTCCCCCAATAACTTGCTGCAATAACTATTCCATTGTCGGAAGCCACCAGACGGAATCCGCTGATAATAAATTCACGTGCAATAATGATGATAACAATCCAAGACGGAATCCGATTAAGCTCCACAAGACAAATGAGTGCGGAACATACGAGCAGCTTATCTGCAAGCGGATCCATAAACTTTCCGAAATTGGTTACAAGATTATTTTTTCTTGCGAGATGTCCGTCCAGCCAGTCCGTAAGGCTGGCAACAACGAATATGGATAAAGCAATCCACTTGCTCACCGCACCCGCTACAGGCACCAATGTGAAAAAAACAAAAAAAGGAATCATGATTACTCTGATAATAGTTAATTTATTCGGCAAATTCATCACATATCTCTCCTATTAAATCATATTCATAAGAACCGGTCACTTTGATCTTTACAAAATCCCCGCTCATAAGCGTCTCGTCAGTGTTAACGAACAAATAACCGTCTACGTTGGGAGCATCTTTATAAGTTCGGGCTACATACGCTTCTTCATCCGCAACCTTGCCTTCTATCATGGCATACAATACTTTTCCTACCATATCTTCTGCTGCACTGTAGGCAATTTCCTGCTGCAGTTCCATAAGCTCGGCTTTTCTTTTTTCTTTTATTTCTTCGGGTATCTGGTCTTCCATTTCCGCCGCCGGCGTATCTTCTTCCGGAGAATAAGTGAACACGCCTAATCGGTCGAATTGTATTTCTTCCACAAAGTCCATCAACGCCTCATGGTCTTTTTCCGTTTCTCCTGGGAATCCGGTAATCAGCGTTGTTCTTAAGCATATATCAGGAATGCTACTTCTGAGTTTTTCTACGATTGACTTGATTTCCGCACTATCAGTCCTTCTTCCCATACGCTTTAGAATGGCATCCGAGCCGTGCTGGACGGGAATGTCCAGATAATTGCAAATTTTCTTTTCCTGCTTTATAGTTTCTATTAATTCGTCGGTAATTTCTTCCGGATAGCAATATAGAATACGAATCCAGTTAATTCCTGAAATCTCACACAATTTACGCAGTAGCTGGGGCAGTTTCTTTTCCCCATACAAATCTTTGCCGTAAAGTGTCGTTTCCTGCGCTACCAGCACCAACTCCTTCACCCCTCCTTCCGCCAGCTTCTTTGCCTCAGATATCAGTTTCTCCATCGGCACACTCCTGTAACGGCCTCTGACCTTCGGAATAATACAATAAGTACAATGCTTTTCGCACCCTTCGGCTATTTTGAGATAAGCATAATGCCCACCTGTAGTCACAATACGCTTTTTGTCTCCAAGCGGCTCTACATCCAGCGATTCAATATGATTTTCACCTTTTCCCGCCAATACCGAATCTACAGTTTCTACAATTTTATCGATTGCCGACGTTCCGATAATCGCATCCACTTCTTCTATTTCTTCTTGTATTTCCTTTTGATAGCGTTGCGCCAAGCATCCTGTCACGATTAAAGCTTTTAATTGCCCCGTCTTTTTCAGCTCTGACATCTCCAAAATCGTATTGATGCTTTCCTCTTTCGCATCGCCGATAAAACAGCACGTATTAATCACAATAACGTCAGCCTGCGCTTCATCGTCCGTAAAGGTATATCCCTTCTCCGACAGCATTCCAAGCATTACCTCGGAATCCACCAGATTTTTATCACATCCCAGTGATACAAATAATATTTTCATGTGTAACTCCTTAAAATGAATATGCCCGCATAATTCACGGGCATAAAATTTTCCAATCAGTTATTTCTCGACTGAGAATCTTCATCACTCAAAATCTTGATTTTTCCTTGGTTTAATTCTTCTACCGCAACAGACAACGGTTTTTTTCCCTCGTCGTCCACCAAAGCCTCTTCTCCTGCAATCAACTGTCTCGCTCTCTTAGAAGTTGCCATAACGATGGAATATCTGCTGTTAACTACCGGTGCCTCTCCCGGCTCTACCTCACTGTTTACTACTTTCATCAAATCTGAATAAGATGGATGTAACATTATTTTTCTCCTTTCACAAGAGACCTTAGCTCCTGTCTCATATTTTCTATAAAAGCTTCATTTCTGAAGGGGGCATTGTGCGCCGACATAATCAGATTATGCAGTTCTCTCGTACATGTATCCAAGTCATCATTAATTACGACAAAATCATATTTCTCTATGCCTTCCGCTTCTTCTATAGCTCGGCTCAAACGCTTTCTTATCACTTCCGGAGTTTCGGTCCCCCGTCCGGTCAGACGCTTCCTCAATTCTTCCGCTGTGGGCGGCATAACAAATAACAAAAGTGCGGTAGGAAATTTTTCTTTTATCTTAAGAGCTCCCTGTATTTCTATCTCCAGAATAACATCCTTGCCCATATCGAGCTGCTCTTCAACGTATTTTCTGGGCGTACCATAATAGTTTTCACAATAGGTAGCGTATTCAATCAACCCATCCTGTTTTATTTCCTTTTCAAAGATTTCCTTTGTCACAAAAAAATATTCTCTTCCATCCTGCTCCTTCGGTCTCGGAGCACGAGTTGTCATAGATATGGATAATGAATAATTATCATATGTCCGCAGGAGGCGTTTCATTAAGGTGCCTTTACCGGCTCCCGAAAAGCCTGAAACCACCACTAAAATTCCTTTACGTTTCATCTGTTTCTCCACTTTCTGCCTGTGCTCTGTTTGCAATTGTTTCCGGCAGAAGCGCCGATAAAACCAACTGATTATTTTCCATAACAAGCACCGCTTTCGTTTTTCTCCCCTGCGTTGCATCAACTGCCATTCCGGCTTCCTTAGCATTCTGCACCATACGTTTTACGGGCGCTGAATCCGGACTGACAATTGCAATTATCTTACCAGTATTTACTATATTCCCAAAACCAATGTGAATCAACTTGCTCATAGTATTTTCACCTTAACCAGTATTTTTAAACTACTCTATATTCTGTATTTGTTCACGGACTTTCTCTATTTCCGTCTTCAATTCAATCGCACGGCTAGATATCTCCAAATCATTCGCTTTAGACAGAATCGTATTGGCCTCTCTATTCATCTCCTGCGCGATAAAATCCAGCTTCCTTCCGATGCTTCCGCCTTCGAGCAAGGTGCTCTTTGTCGTTTCGATATGGCTCTTTAAGCGAACCAGTTCTTCATCTACGCATACCTTATCTGCGAAGATTGTAACCTCCATGAGTAGTCTGCTCTCGTCAATCTGCGTATCCTCCAAAAGCTCCTTTACCTTTTCACGAAGTTTGTCCTTGTATTCAGCAACTAATTGAGGAGAGCGGGACGAAATGAATTCCACATGCTCGAGCATACCGTTCAGCTTGCCGTTCAAGTCATTTTTCAGATTTTCACCTTCTCTTATCCTTGTTTCCACAAAATTCTCCGAGGCACCTTTAATCGCTTTATCGAGAACCTTCCATATCTCTTCTTCATCGGGGCTCTGTTCTTCCATCGCCAGTACTTCCGGGTATCTGGAAAGTGCGGAAACGCGAATATCATTATCCAGATCAAAATCTTCTGCCATCTGATTCAAAAAGCCCATATATTCGGCGGCAATGTCCTTATTATACTTAATGCAGACATTATTTTCCGTAAAATCCTCATAAGTAATGAAGATATCAACTTTTCCTCTTTGAATATAATTTTTAAGCTCAGCGCGGATTGCCGCTTCAAAAAAATTGAGCTTCTTGGGCATCTTAATATTTACATCCAGATATCTGTGATTTACGGATTTCATTTCTACCATAATTTTGCGATCGGCTTCCGATACTTCATACCTGCCGAAGCCTGTCATGCTCTTTATCATCGTTTTACCTCTCCAACTGCACGCTTTATGCATACTTCATATTATTATAGAATACCAATTCCTCTCCGTCAAGATGAACCCACCGAAAAACATGCACCCGCATCGAAAACATAACTACAAATATATACATTCAGTTGAAATGCTGTTTAAAATACTGTAGAATCTAACCCATAGCATTATTTAATTTTGTTTGCAAAGCGAGGTTATCAGCATGGCATTCGATGGAATTACTATTGCCAATATTGTCAAAGATTTAAACAGCAGCCTTTTAGGCGGCCGCATATATAAAATTGCACAACCGGAAAGCGATGAACTGCTCCTTACGATAAAGGTAAACGGGAGCCAAAAAAGGCTCTTTATTTCAGCAGGCGCTTCCCTTCCTTTAATCTATCTGACGGATATTAATAAACAAAGTCCTATGACGGCTCCGGGATTCTGTATGCTTCTCAGAAAACATATTCAAAACGGCAGGATTATAGGCATCAGCCAACCGGGCCTGGAACGCATCGTCGAAATTGAAATAGAACATCTTAATGAATTGGGTGATCTATGTACGAAAAAACTGATTGTGGAGATTATGGGAAAACATAGTAATATAATTTTTACCAATAATGAAAATACAATCATAGACAGCATAAAACATATTTCGGGCATGGTCAGCAGCGTCCGCGAAGTTCTTCCCGGCCGTCCGTATTTCATTCCCGAAACCATGGACAAATTCAATCCTTTTACTGTCGAGGAGAAGATTTTCAAGCTCCAGCTCGGGCAAAAAAGCATGCCTGTATATAAAGCCATATACAGCACATATACAGGATTTTCCCCCGTTATTTCCCATGAACTTTGCTATCGCGCCAAAATTGACGGCGATTACCCCGTAGCTTCGCTCACTTCCGAAGACATACATTCTCTTTACACGGAATTCGCTTCTCTTATTTCTGCAGTCAAAAATGGGGATTTCTTTCCTAACATTATTTATGATAATACGAACCCTGTGGAATTTGCCTCAGTTGCGCTGACTATGTATGGGGAAAGCAAAATAGTTTCTTGCCCCTCCATAAGTCATGTCCTGGAAAAATACTATTCACAGAAAAACGCGGTTACAAGAATCCGCCAGAAATCGGTAGATTTACGGAAAATTGTTCAGACTGCTCTGGAACGTAACATCAAAAAATATGATTTGCAGATACGCCAAATGCAGGATACAGAGAAAAGGGAGAAATACAAGGTATACGGAGAGCTTCTGAACACTTACGGCTACGGCATTGACCCCGGCGCAAAGTCTATGACAGCTATGAATTACTATACGAACGAGGAAATCGTCATTCCTCTGGATCCCACTTTGACCGCCTCGGAAAATGCAAAAAAATATTTTGATAAGTACAATAAATTAAAGCGGACTTACGAAGCTTTATCCGCATTAACTCTTGAAGTAAAAGAAGAAATTGAACATCTGGAATCTATCGGTACCGCGCTCGACATCGCCCTTTTAGAGGAAGACCTCGTTCAGATAAAAGAAGAGTTAATTGAGAGCGGTTATATCCGGAGAAAAGGCGGCCTGAAAAAGACAAAAATTACAAGTAAGCCTTTTCACTATATAAGCAGTGACGGTTTTCATATTTACGTAGGAAAAAATAATTATCAGAACGAAGAAATCACCTTCAAACTGGCCTCCGGAAACGATTGGTGGTTCCATGCCAAAGGTATTCCGGGCTCTCATGTTATAGTAAAGACAAACGGTGCAGAGCTTCCAGACCGCACCTTTGAAGAGGCGTCCAGGCTTGCTGCCCACTATTCCAAGGCAAAGGGACAGGATAAGGTAGAAATCGATTATACAGAAAAGAAAAATATTAAAAAACCAAACGGCAGTAAGCCCGGCTTTGTTGTATATTATACCAATTATTCCTTGATCATCGATTCAGATATCAGTTCCTTACAATTAGTAAATGATTAAAAAGGTTTTGGTGTTACAGGCAATGATAAATAATAATGATTTAATAATAAAAAAACTTACAGAGCAAGGTATTATTTCCATATATACTGCTCACTCCATAAGGCATTTTCCGGCAAACGAGCGTAAACCGGTTTCCGCTATCCGGCGCATGGTTCAAGAAGGAATTTATATAGGATACGGTCTTTACGAGAAAAAAGAGGCTGAATCACTTTTGTGCTATGCTTTCTTCACAATGCTCCCGAATTGCGGCAATATTTTGCTCGACTATTATGCCGTAATGGAACAATACCGCAGCCGTGGAATTGGTTCTTACTTTCTGCAGCAGTTGAAAAAGGAAATCAAAGATTACGAAGGCATCCTAATAGAGACGGAAAATCCCGATTATTCCAAAGACGATAACGAAAAACTTGTTCGTAGTAAAAGAATCACTTTTTATGAAGGAAACGGTGCTTTTTTTACAGGTATTCTAGCAGAAGTATTCGGGGTTCATTATAAAGTATTTTTCCTTCCGGTGCTTAAGACTCCTACACAAAAAAAACTTTTGGCCGATTTCGACGCCATATACAGGCATATGTTGTCGCAGGAAAATTATGAGACACATGTCCGTATATCTGCTACATAGCTTAATATGTAATAACGGCGTATATTTTAACGTATACGCCGTTATTTTTTATATTGTTCCGCTGCTAAATAATGATTTTACATGTTCTACTTCTTCTTGTGTTGCCTTGGAAGCGGGTACATAATATGACTTTTCCCTTGCGATCTGAAACAGCTCTTCCTGTGACTGCTCGCATGTGTTTCTTAATTGCTTTAACGTCTGCTTTAATTCCTTGTTTTCTGTCTGCGGAATCATCTCTCCGAAACGGACAAGTTCTCCGTTAATGCCTGCTAAAGTATCTGCTACCATTGTTTTTTCCTGCATTTTTTCACCCTCCTACTGCAAAAACTTCATAAGCTGTTGTTTATTTTCCATTGCTGATTTTGCGCCCTTTTCGAAAAATTGCTTCACGCTCGTATCGGTCGCGCACTCCGCATATTCTTTCAGTTTGCAGTGTGTAGTGTCATAACCGCCAATCAAATGGCGCAGGTTCTGTAAGTCTAATTCTGATAAATTAGTCATGTCGTTGTGTTACCTCCTGATTAGAATATTTTCATTCCTATTATTACCAGAAGGCTTTGTTCTATTCATGCAATTATTTCTAATTTTATTAATATAAAATTCTATTACGCAAAGAACTTATATGAATTTATATTATGCCGGTATGCTCCAATAAAATCTTTATGCCCAAGAGAATCAATACAATGCCTCCCGCCATTTCCGCTTTCGACTTATATCTTGTTCCAAACTTATTGCCTACCTTCACACCGGCCATCGACAGGATAAAGGTAATTGTTCCGATAAGGAATATTGCCGTAAAAATGTTTACATTCAAAAAGGCGAAGGTAATTCCAACCGCCAAAGCATCAATACTTGTAGCTACCGCCAATACAAACATTTCCCTCGGAGCAAACGAATCGTTAGTATTTTCATCTTCATTGCAAAGAGATTCCCGAATCATATTTACGCCTATCAGCAAAAGTAAAATAAATGATATCCAATGATCGATTGCCGCAATTTTATCTTTGAACTGTATACCGAGCACATATCCCATTGCCGGCATAAGTGCCTGAAAACCTCCGAACCAGCCTCCTGCAATCGCAGCCTTTTTTACAGTCAGTTTCTGCACAGAAAGACCTTTGCAGACAGCTACGGCAAACGCATCCATCGCCAGTCCTATTGCAAGCGTAAATAATGTAATACAATCCATTTCTTTCTCCTTCGTCTCACTTATACTTTTAAACACACATAAAAAACTCACAGACAATGATACTATACCTATCACTGTCTATGAGTCTCATTCATTAAGGTAATACCAGATTCGCATCATTATGTTGATATTACCGCAGTATCCGTAAAAATACTTGCGAACTACTCCCTCATAGGGATGTTTACAATTTTATAGTAGTTGATAATTTTTGTCAATACAAATAATTCCTTTTTTCTATTTACTTTTCGTATCCATTTTCTATATACTATATTTGACTATAAAATATTTTATAACGCATCAACACATTTTATACATGCAAATAAATTGCTGCAGCTTATAACACTTGTGGCATAAGAAACTGGAAATTTAGAAAGGCACGACGATATTATGACTTTAACAACTCTCTGCTATATAGAAAAGGATGATTCTTATCTAATGCTTCACCGCATCAAAAAGGAAAGGGACATCAACAAAGATAAGTGGATCGGTGTAGGCGGCCATATTGAAACCGACGAGAGTCCGGATGACTGCTTGATTCGTGAGGTCAAAGAAGAGACAGGCCTAACGCTTACTTCTTACCGTCTTCGGGGTATTATTACTTTTCTATGCGATGATATTACGGATTATTACATCTTCCTATATACTGCCGATTGCTTCGAAGGTAATATAAAAAGCTGCAACGAAGGAGTGCTGGAATGGGTACACAAAGATAAACTTGTCTCTTTAAATCTGTGGGAAGGAGATCTTATCTTCTTCCAGCTTCTGGAAAAAAACACATCTGTCTTTTCCTTAAAGCTTTGCTATTTAAATGGTATTTTAAAAGAGGCTGTTCTTGATGGCCGAACTATGGAGCTTTTCGATATCGTCGATATAAACGGTATCCCCACAGGGCAGGTAAGAGAACGCTCTCTCGTTCATCGTTACGGAGATTTGCATCGAACTTCTCATGTGTGGATTATCCGGCCGAACGGCAAGGGCCGTTTTGACGTACTTTTACAGAAACGTGCTGCGGATAAGGACTCCTTTCCCGGTACTTACGATATCTCTTCCGCCGGACATGTCCCCGCCGGAATGGATTATCTGGAATCCGCAATTCGTGAATTGAAAGAAGAACTAGGGATTACCGTTTTGCCCGAGGAATTAAAATTTATAGGGTTTCATGACGGAGAAATCATCACGACATTTTATAATAAGCCTTTCCACAACCATGAGTTCAGCGCTGTCTATGTTCTATCAATGAACATCCCTTCTTCTTCCTTTCACCTGCAGAAAGAAGAAGTCGAAACCGTAATATGGATGGACTATGAGGACTGCCTCGCTTCTATGCAGGACGGTACTTTACCTCATTGTATTTTTATGAATGAATTTCTGGCTCTCGGGACAATTCAAGATAAACTTTCGGAGGGTCGATTGTCAGAAAGATAAGCACCGACCCAACCAAAAATAGAAACTATAGCAATCTTAACTTTTTTGCCACCTTCACAAACAGATATCCCTTGGGAAGCCCCTTCAGATCCGCTTCCTTTACTGCCTTTAATTTGATGACCAATACGAAATAAATAGGCACCGACACCCCGACAGCTATAATTAAAGCGATTAAATTAATGAAGTATGCGGAAGACATCAACATCTCCAGAAGATAAGAAACTCCCTCATAAGTACCAAAGGCCGCCAATCCCATGAGCATTGATGAAAATAACGGTCTTGCAAAGGTTTTATCCATTTCTTGTTTATAATCCAAATGTTTGCGCAAAGATATGCTGTTCAGTACACACATCATAAACGAATATACCATTGTCGCAATCATTACACCATATATTCCCAAATCCGTAAACCACATAACAGGCACGAGCACCGCCGTCTGCAAGCCAAGTGCTATTGCCGCATTGATAACGGGAGTGTTTACTCTGCCGATTCCCTGCAGCACGGCATTTGTCAGCGTGGATAGCCCATAAAAGATAACTGTCACCGAAAGACCTACTAAGAGCCTTGAAGCCAAATCCAAAAACTCTACCTGTGGAAACAATGCGAGCACCAGAGGCTTTGCAAGTACTCCGATTCCGATTGATGCCGGTATTGAAATCAGCATCGTTACCTTTACCGCGGCTGCAGTTTTCTTTTTCGTCTGTTTCATCGCCCCCTGCGCATAGGCCGAAGCAATTGTCGGTATGATGGCCGAAGACATTGCAGAAGCCAAGGCAATCGGAATATTGGAGATCGTTACCGCCTTCTGCGCCAAAACTCCATAATTTGTCGATGCCGCCGTCTCACTCATCTCTTTAAAATTAACCATAAACTGCATATAGATTGTTTGATCCAGTGAAGTGACTAAATTATAGACGCAAGTACCCAGAATAAAGGGGGTTACAACTGAGGTAATCGTTTTAAATATTTCTTTGTAGGATTCCTCGTTCTCCGTCCGGTCATATTTTACCCGCCTATTAATCGTTTTACGGTTCATGGCATATACTGCCAGCATAAACAGAAGAGCAATTACCACACCGGAGCCTGTTCCTAGCGCACTTCCGATTGCTCCGTACATCGCTTGTATACTCGTATCTTTTCCGCTCGCATCAGCCGCCTGCATAAGTGTATATGCCGCTCCCATGCTGACCGCCGCATTCAATATCTGCTCGAGTATCTGAGATACGGAAGTCTGCATCATCGTTCTATGCGCCTGAAAATATCCTCGCAAGACACCAAGCAGTCCATAGAAAAATATAGTCGGGGCAAAGATCCGAAGGACAGGAATAGAGTTACCCATCACCAAAAAAGGAGCTCCTATAAACAAAACGAGACTTGCAACTCCTCCGACTACCATAACATACACAATTGCGCATTTAAAAATTCTCTGTGCGTTACGGTACTCTTTCAGTGCAAGTCTCTGTGCAAGCACTTTAGCAATTGCCGATGGTATACTATAGGAAGATACCAGAAGGATAATTGTGTAAATCGTATACGCAGTCGCATAATAACCATTACCTTCGTCCCCAATAATCGCTGTCAGCGGACTCTTATATAGCAATCCTATAATTCTGCATATTATGGACGCTACGGCGAGAATCCCCGCCTGCACAATAAATCCGTCTTTTTTCTTATTGTCAGACATAATAATATCCGTCCCTCTATCCTATCAGCCAGTCGTACATTTCCTGGTACTTTTTCGCAGATACATGCCATGAAAAATCTGCCGCCATTCCTCTGTCGATAATCTTATTCCATTCACGTTTCTTATTGTAAAATATATGTTCCGCATATCGAATCATTGCAAGCATCTCATGCGCATTATAATTAGAAAAAGAGAAGCCTGTTCCCTTATTCTCATATTCGTTATATGGCTCTACCGTATCCTTCAGTCCGCCGGTCTCCCTGACTATCGGAACCGTACCGTAGCGAAGTGCCATGAGTTGGCTGAGGCCGCAAGGTTCAAACAATGACGGCATAAGAAATGCATCGCCTGCCGCATATATTTTATGAGATAATGCCTCCGAATAAAAAATGTTGGCAGAAACCTTATTGTTATATTTCCAATCGAAATGACGGAACATATTTTCATAGGTTTCATCGCCGGTTCCCAATACGACAATTTGAATCGCATCCTGGCACATCTCTTCCATCATATAATTGATCAAATCAAAGCCCTTCTGATCCGTCAATCTGGAGACAATTCCGATAAGCATTTTTTTATCATCCTGTTCCAAACCGAGTTCTGCCTGCAGAGCACGTTTATTCTTAATCTTTTCCTTCCTAAAATTAATCGCATTATAATTATGTTCAATATACTTATCTGTTTCGGGATTAAAGTCATCATAATCAATACCGTTTACGATTCCTCTCAAATCCCCGGCTCTGGCGCGAAGCAATCCATCCAACCCTTCCCCATAAAAAGGTGTCTTGATTTCCTCCGCATAAGTATTGCTTACTGTAGTTATGGCATCCGCATATACAATGCCGCCTTTTAATAAATTCGCATCCTTATATGCTTCTAATTTATCCGGAGTAAAAAAATAATCCGGCAATCCGGTAATGGATTTCACCGTCTTCACATCCCATTTCCCTTGAAACTTCAAATTATGAATGGTCATCACGGCTTTCATTCCCCGAAAGAATTCGTTCCCTTGAAAACGCTCTTTCAAATATACCGGAATAAGTCCCGTCTGCCAGTCGTGGCAATGAATCACATCCGGTCTGAAATCGATGAGCGGAAGCGCAGATAAAACCGCCTTGGAAAAGAAGGAAAATTTTGTAACCTCATCCAATACATTATCGCTATATGGTTTAAATCCTGAAAACATGGACTCGTTATCGACAAAATAATATGTTACTCCGTCCTCTTGCGTCTCCAATATTCCCACATATTCATTTTTCCAGTTAAAATCCATATAAAAATAAGTCTTATGAGTCATTCTCTCCTTCATTTCATCCGACATACAGCTATACTTTGGAATCATGACTCTGACATCAAAATATTCTTTATCTATACATTTCGGCAACGAACCGACTACGTCTGCCAACCCACCGGTTTTAATGAAAGGTACACCCTCCGATGCTACAAACAAGATTTTTTTCATAGCCTAACCTCCAATATACATAAGGTAGTGTCAAATTTACTACCTATTTTTCTTTCTAAAACCTTTATTTTCGGGAGCTTGCAAATAAAAAGAGCATTGACCTCCCTTTTTTGATATAATGTCCTCGACCAAAATTCCAAAATACC
>JAAYNW010000043.1 GCA_012520655.1 Clostridiales bacterium
CCTTATTTGTCACTCCCGAATCGGGGTTGAACGATAATTTAAACGGCGTGGAACGCCCTGTTACCTTTGGTATTAAAGAACAGAACGATGCCGAGGCGGAAATAGTTCACTCTCTCGCCAAATGGAAAAGATTCGCTCTCCAAAAATATGGTTTCTCTCTGGGCGAAGGCCTCTATACGGATATGAGTGCCATCCGCCGCGATGAAGAAACGGACAATATTCACTCCATCTATGTGGATCAGTGGGATTGGGAGAAAATCATCTCAAAGGAGGAACGCAATCTCGACACGTTGCAGGATGTGGTTCGTACTGTATACAAAGTGCTTCGCAAGACAGAAAAATTCATGGCAATTAAATATGATTATATAGAAGAAATACTGCCTCACGATATTTTCTTCATCACGACTCAGGAACTTGAAAGTATGTTCCCCGATAACACGCCTAAAGAACGTGAATATTATATCAGTAAGGCAAAAGGTGCTGTGTGTATCATGCAAATCGGCGATTTGCTGGAATCCGGTAAAAGACATGACGGGCGCGCTCCCGACTACGATGACTGGGCTTTAAATGCGGATATCGTCGTTTATTATCCGGTTCTCGATATCGCGTTGGAGTTATCCTCTATGGGTATCCGCGTCGATAAAGATGCCCTTCTCTCCCAGTTGGAAAAGGCAGGATGTCCTGAACGGGCTGAGCTTCCTTTCCAAAAGGCTATTATAGACGAACAACTCCCTTATACTATCGGAGGCGGTATCGGTCAGTCACGTATTTGTATGTTTTTCTTACGTAAAGCGCATATCGGCGAAGTCCAATGCTCTCTTTGGTCCGAAGAAACTATGAAAGCCGCAAAGGAAAACGGCCTTCAATTGCTTTAAGCTACGTTCATATAACAAATAATAAAAGCAAGTATATTAAGACATTCCTTAAAATTCCCCTTTTACCTCACGTTTTAATATACTTGCTTATTATCTGGTTTTATTATACGATTAAGCATCTTTCTGCTTTATCTCTTTACTTCTTCCGTGCCAGCATGGCAAAATGCTCAGCGTCTCCAGCGTAATTGGCATGAGCATTATCATCTTCATTTCCCATATCGGAGTAATCCATATGATAGTCAGTAATATCACAGATATTATGACCGCACCTATATTCTTTTTCTTAATAATCTTCTCATCCTCAATCGGATTATTCTCAGTAAAAAAAGGTGCATATAGTTTGATTAACACAATAATCCCTACGGACAATAATATCATCACTCCAACCGGCAGGTAACTGATATACTCCGCTCCTACACAGGAAAGAACGCACACAAACGCCATGGACAGGAAACATCCAAGACTCGACTTCACATGCACTCCTCCTGCGCAGGAACGCAACAAAGAAAAACACCCAATAGACAGGATTACCTCCCATGCACGACCGAAAACGACGCCAAGTAATACCAAACCTATCACTTTGAATAGAGAGTTAAATATTAATTCTATTCCGTAAGTAACCGCTATCGCTTGTGTCTCCGACATGTCATTTCTCTTTGAACACCAAGCTGTAATCTTACTCGCAAGCATATGCTCCATACTCTACACCTCGTCTCATCTCGTAATATATATATATCATACTTCGACAAATAAATACCGCTTTTTTCCTAAACGCTCAAAACCATTTCTTAAACGATTAACCCCATCCACAACATCATAATCTTTTCCTTTGAAAACCGCAAATAATATCATAATTTTGTTGTAATAAGTGGATAATTTATCCATAATATCGTATTATGACATCGTTAATATCAACTTTCATTGAGGGATAGCGATGTTGCCGATATACATTTGTGAAGATAATGAAAATCAATTAGCACATCTTAAAAAAATAATATCTGATATTATTATGATCGAAGATATGGATGCTTCTATTGTCTGTGTTACTTTTTCTCCATATCAGCTGTTATCTTATTTATCCGAGCATCGGACTCCGTCCTTATATTTTCTCGATGTAAACTTAAATACTGCCATGGACGGCTTTTCTCTGGCGCAGGAAATCAGAAAGCATGATCCACGCGGCTTTATAGTCTTTATTACCGCCTACGACGAGCTGTCTCACCTTGCCTTTAAGTATAAAGTCGAAGCTATGGATTATATTCTAAAAAGCAGTCGGGAGGAACTGTCTTCCCGAATGAGGGAATGCATCCTTAAAGCTTTGGAGCTATATACACTTCCTACAAATACCGTCCAGAAAGCTATCGCTTTAAAAATAGACGGACGAATTATCTCCATAAAGCTTTCCGACATCTATTGTATCGAAACATCCGCAGAAGCGCATAAGATTCGAATCTACAAGAGAAACGGATACACCGAGCTGTTTTATTCTTTAAAAAATATAGTAAAACTGTTGGACGAATCCTTTTTTCAATGCCATAAATCCTGCATCATTAATCTTACGCACGTGAAAGAGGTGAATAAAAAAAAGTGTCTGGTCATTCTGGAAAACGGGAAAGTTTGTCCGGTTGCCACCCGCATTGTAAAAGCTCTTGCCTCTGAGTTGAACATGTCGCTTCCGTAAGGCCAAAAGCGGATTTTATACCTTTGTTTTCTTTCGTTTAATTTTACCGAAAAAAAGATAATATATTATAAAAAGAAACGTTGTAACAACCCATGTAAGCGGATAGCTGAACATAATTGTATAGATATCCTTATGTATCGGCACCGCGAGCATAATCCACGCCATGCGCAGAGAACATATTCCTATGCAGCATATAATCATTGGAATCCAACAGTCTCCCACTCCGCGCAATGCGCCGGCCAGAATCTCTATAGCCACATAGGTAAAATAGGCGGGCACCAGGTATCTCATCATATCCACTCCTATCCGAATTACCGCTTCATCTGTCGTGAATAACCGATAACAATAAATTCCCCAGAAATAAAGAACAAATGATATTAAAAAGGCGGCGGCAAACGTCATTGCCATGCATATCCGTACGCCCTTGCGCATCCTTTCCGCCTTTCCCGCCCCGTAATTCTGCCCTACAAACGTAGTTATCGAAATACCAAATGCACTGACAATCATCCAGAACAAACTATCAATCTTGCTGTAAGCCGTCCACGCCGCTACGGTATCCGTTCCCAAAGAATTAATGCTTGCCTGTATGATGACATTGGAGGAGCTGTACATAATCGACTGTAATCCTGCCGGAAAGCCGATTCTTATAATTCTCATCAGCATTCTTCTGTCCAAACGTATATCGCGAATAGTCAAGCGATGCATGTCCTTTGTTCTTATCAATGCGAGAATTACTAATACCGCGCTTAAAGCCTGTGAGATTATGGTTGACCAAGCAGAACCTGCTACTCCCATGTCGAAGCCTACTACAAACAAAATATTGAGAAGAATGTTCGTTATACAGCTTGCAATCAAAAAAAATAACGGCCTTTTGGAGTCACCTACTGCCCTTAATATTCCGGCTCCGATATTATAGACAAGATTCCCTATCATGCCTAAATAATAAATACGAAGATATGCAATCGAAGGCTCCAGTATATCCTCCGGCGTACCCATAGCTTCCAATACTGCAGGCGCCGTAGCAATGCCGACAACCATCATGACCGTACCGGCGAATACTGAATGCAATAGAGGTGTGCAACGCATAACTTACCAATTCACTTCTCTTTGCTCCATAATACTGGGATATGATAACGGTAGCACCGCTGGAAAGTCCTACAAAAAAGCCTACGATTACCTGTATTATCGTGCTCGTACTTCCGCCCACGGCAGAAAGCGCTTCTTTTCCTACAAATCTTCCTACGACAATTGCGTCTGCCGCATTATATAATTGCTGAAAAAAAGTGCCTAATAAAATAGGGAAAAAGAAGAGGAGCAACTGTTTCCAGATTACTCCCTCCGTTATCTTATTAATTTTTGCTTCCGCCTGTTCTGTCTTATTTTCATCCTGTGCCATTTTACCGGACATTTCTGCTCTCATTTCTCCTGTACCGGCGCTTCCGGCCTTTATTTGCCATACAGCTGCCAATATTTTATGTATTTGATTAGCAGTATATCGCAAATAATCCTTTTTTTCAACGAAAAAAAGTTTTTATTTTTTATTGCACATTCAGATTACTATATCCCATCAAGCGTTTATCCACCGCGCGAGCGGCTTCCATCCCTTCTCTGATTGCCCATACGACCAGGGACTGGCCTCTGCGCATATCGCCGGCAACAAAGACATTTTTTACATTTGTTTCGTATGCCCCTTGCACCGTCTTCACATTTGTCCTCTCATCGATTTCGACCTTAAAGGCATCCGTTACGTATTTCTCACTTCCCAAGAAGCCTGCCGCAATGAGAACTACATCTGCCGGAAGTATCCGTTCGCTTTCCGGAATCTCTTTCATATTCATTCGCCCTGTCTTTTCATCCTTTTCCCAGGCAAGTTTGACTATTTTCACACTTTTCAAACGACCGTTCTTATCCTTAATGAATTCTTTTACAGTGGATTCATAGATGCGGGGGTCGTGACCGAATACAGCAATAGCTTCCTCCTGACCGTAATCTGTCTTACAGACCTTCGGCCATTCCGGCCAAGGGTTATTGGGGGTGCGCGTATCTGGAGCCTTCGGCATCATTTCTATCTGCGTTACAGATTTGCAGCCGTGGCGCACGGACGTACCTACACAGTCATTTCCCGTATCGCCGCCTCCTATGATTACCACATGTTTATCTTTTGTATTTATATAGTTGCCGTCCTGAAGGTTAGAATCTTGAAGGCTCTTTGTATTCGCCTTCAAAAAATCTACCGCGAAATAGATTCCTTCCGCATCTCTCCCCGGAACGGAAATATCTCTTGGGTTGGAAGAGCCGCAGGCAAGCACTACACTATGGAAGTCCTTTTGCAGAGTTTCCGGCTTAATCTCTTTTCCCACATCCGAATTTGTAACAAAGACAACCCCTTCTTCCTCCATAATCTTAATTTTCCGCTCTACGATATTTTTCTCGAGCTTCATGTTCGGTATTCCGTACATCAGAAGTCCTCCCACACGGTCTGAACGTTCATATACGGTTACGGAGTGTCCTCTTTTATTCAACTGATCCGCTACCGCAAGGCCTGCCGGCCCGCTTCCTATAATCGCCACCTTCTTCCCTGTGCGTACCTTCGGCGGTTTCGCTGCCGCATAACCTTCCGAATATGCATTTTCGATAATTGCATATTCGTTTTCCTTTATCGCCACCGGGCTGCCGTTTAATCCGCAGGTGCATGCCCCTTCACAGGGAGCAGGACATACTCTGGAGGTAAACTCCGGAAAGCTGTTTGTCTTTTTCAGGCGGTTATAAGCCTGCTGCCAATTTCCCGTAAAAACCAAATCGTTCCATTCCGGTATGAGATTATGAAGAGGACAGCCTGAAGTCATGCCGCCCAGGTTCATACCCGACTGGCAAAAAGGGACGCCGCAGTCCATACATCTTGCGCCTTGAATCCGCTGCTTCTCCTTCGGAAGATGCTCGTGAAATTCATTAAAATTTTTTATACGTTTCTTCGGTTCCGTTTCCTTGGAAACTTCTCTTTTATAATCTATAAATCCTGTTGGTTTTCCCATAATATACGCCTCCTTTCCTATCCTAATCCTACTTAGCACTATTAGCGTAGAATGCTTCTATTTGCGCCTGTTCCGCACTAAGTCCCTTTTCTTCCATCTGCACGATAGTCGTCAGCATTCTTTCATAGTCATGAGGTATAATCTTCTTGAATTTCGGAAGGTAATCCTTAAAATTATCGAGGATCTCTTTTCCCTTTGCCGAATTGGTCAGCGCCACATGTTCTTTTATCATTTCTTTAAGTTCCAGTACATCGTATTTTGATGTAAGCTCATAAGAAGAAACCATTTCCTTATTCAGCCTGATATACAGATCATTGTTTTCATCCAGTACATACGCAATACCGCCGCTCATTCCTGCCGCAAAATTCTTGCCCGTAGGCCCGAGTACTACTACTCGCCCACCCGTCATATATTCGCAACCGTGGTCTCCCACACCTTCCACTACCGCATGGGCACCGGAATTACGCACGCAGAACCGTTCACCCGCCATGCCGTTTATAAATACTTTTCCGCTTGTGGCTCCATACAACGCCACATTGCCTACAATAATATTTTCTTCCGCCTTAAATCCGCTTCCTGCCGGAGGATATACGATCAGCTTGCCGCCTGATAGCCCTTTTGCAAAGTAATCGTTGCTATCGCCTACCAGTTCCAACGTAAGGCCTCTTGGAATAAATGCGCCGAAGCTCTGTCCGCCTGTACCCTTGCACAAAATACGATACGTGTCTTCTTCTACATTATCTCCGAGCCGCCTGGTAATCTCGGAACCGAGAATGGTACCGAACGCGCGGTCCGTATTTTTGACGTCCACTTCTATGCTTCTCTTCGCTCCTTTGGCAATTGCACCGGAAAGCTGTTTTAACAGCACTTTCTCATCCAAAGTCTCCTCCAAACGGAAGTCGTACACTTGTTTCGGATCAAAAGTCATCCTTTCACGGCTGCCTTCGTACGGGTTGGAGAGAATCTGTGTCAAATCTACTTGCATCTGATGTTTTGACAGATTATCCTTCATCTTCAGCAAATCGGTACGTCCTACCAATTCATCGATTGTACGAACGCCGAGCTTTGCCATATATTCGCGAAGCTCCTGAGCAATAAATTTCATGAAATTTATAACATATTCCGGCTTACCCGTGAAGTTCTTGCGAAGCTCCGGATTCTGAGTCGCCACACCGACCGGACAGGTATCCAGATTACATACTCTCATCATAACACAGCCCATTGTTACGAGAGGCGCCGTCGCAAAGCCGAATTCTTCCGCACCGAGAATTGCCGCAATCGCCACATCGCGTCCGCTCATCAGCTTGCCGTCCGTTTCGATACGCACTTTGCCTCTTAGACCGTTCATAATGAGAGTTTGATGTGTTTCCGCAAGTCCGAGTTCCCACGGAAGCCCCGCGTTATGGATGGAATTCCTCGGAGCCGCTCCCGTACCGCCGTCGTAGCCCGATACCAAGATAACCTGTGCGCCTGCCTTTGCAACGCCGGCCGCGACCGTTCCTACTCCCGCTTCGGAAACCAGCTTTACGGAGATTCTCGCATCTTTATTCGAATTCTTCAAATCGTATATAAGCTCTGCCAAGTCCTCGATAGAATAAATGTCATGATGAGGCGGCGGAGAAATCAGACCCACGCCAGGGGTCGAGTGTCTCGTCTTTGCCACCCACGGGTATACCTTTTCACCTGGTAAATGTCCGCCTTCACCGGGCTTTGCTCCCTGTGCCATTTTAATCTGTATTTCTTTCGCACTGACAAGATAACGGCTTGTTACGCCAAATCGTCCGCTGGCCACTTGCTTTATCGCCGAGCAGCGATCGAGTCCGTCAGCCCCTTTCGTCAAACGTTCCAGATCCTCTCCGCCTTCTCCCGAATTGGACTTGCCGTTCAGCGCATTCATAGCAATTGCCATCGTCTCGTGCGCCTCTTTGGAAATAGAACCGTAGGACATAGCACCTGTCTTGAATCTGGTCACTATGGACTCCACGCTCTCCACCTCTTCAAGCGGAATGCCCTGCTTCGGATAGTTAAAGTCCATAAGGCCTCTGAGGTTTTTCACACTATTTTCGTCGTTAACAAGCTGCGTATACTGTTTGAACATATTGTAGTCGCCGTTTCTCGTCGACTGCTGCAGCAGATGGATGGTAGCCGGATTGTAAAGATGCTCATCGGCACCGCTTCTCATCTTGTGATGTCCCAGGCTGTCCAGCGTCAGATCCGTTTCGAGACCGAGGGGATCGAACGCTCCGGAATGCAGGTCATCTACCTGTCTTTCTATATCCTTGAGCGTAATACCGCCTACGCGGCATACGGTATTGGTAAAATACTTGTTGATAACATCATAGTTTATTCCGATCGCTTCGAATATCTGGGAACCTTGGTAAGACTGAATAGTAGATATGCCCATTTTGGAAGCAATTTTTACAATTCCATGTAAAACAGCGTTATTATAGTCGTCCACCGCCGCATAATAATCCTTATCGAGCATTTTATTATCGATTAATTCCTTGATAGATTCCTGTGCGAGATACGGGTTGATCGCACAGGCGCCATAGCCCAGCAAAGTCGCGAAATGATGCACTTCCCTCGGTTCTCCCGACTCAAGGATTAACGCCACACTCGTTCTCTTTTTGGTCTTAACCAGATGCTGATTCAATGCTGATACCGCTAGCAGGGACGGAATTGCCACATGGTTTTCATCAACGCCGCGGTCGGAAAGGACAAGAATATTTCCGCCCTCTCTATATGCTCTGTCCACTTCTACGAACAGCCTTTCAATCGCACGCTCCAGGCTCGTGTTTTTATAATAGGTAATCGGAACAACCTCTACCTTGAAGCCCTCTGCCTTCATACTCTTAATCTTCAGCAAATCCGTATTTGTTAAGATAGGATTATTTATTTTCAGTACGTTGCAGTTCTTCGGCGTTTCCTCCAACACGTTCCCTTCCGTTCCGATATAAACAGTTGTGGAGGTTACTATTTCTTCACGGATTGCATCGATGGGGGGGTTGGTTACCTGTGCAAAAAGCTGTTTAAAATAATGGAACAGTGGATGGTAGGTCTTGCTGAGCACCGGAAGCGGTGTATCCACGCCCATAGCCGCAATTGCCTCTCCTCCGTCTCTCGCCATAGGAAGAATGCTCGTCTTTAATTCCTCGTAAGCATAGCCAAACGCTTTCTGCATGCGCTGCCTCTCTTCGGGCGAAAACTCAGGCACACGTTGGTTGGGAATTCGTAAGCTCTTTAACGTAACGAGATTATTATCCAGCCATTCGCCGTAAGGCTGAGAACATGCATACTTTTCTTTCAGCTTATCGTCGTCGATAACCTCGCCCTTGACCAAATCCACAAGAAGCATCTTGCCCGGGCGAAGCCTTTCTTTTACTATAATTTTTGTAGGATCGATATCCAGGACACCCACTTCGGATGAGAGAATCAGATGCCCGTCATCCGTTATCATATAGCGTGAAGGACGAAGTCCGTTGCGATCCAGCACGGCTCCCATGATATCGCCGTCTGAGAACAATATGGAGGCAGGACCGTCCCAAGGCTCCATCATCGTCGCATAATACTGGTAGAAATCCTTCTTATGCTGATTCATCGTCTTGTTATTTGCCCAAGGCTCAGGAATAGTAATCATAACCGCTAGCGGCAAATCCATGCCGCTCATTACGAGGAATTCCAAAGTATTATCCAACATTGCGGAGTCGGAGCCCGCGGTATTGACTACCGGCAGAACTTTATGAAGCTGTCCGTGAAGATGCTCGGATTCCATATTTTCCTCGCGAGCCAACATCTTATCCGCATTTCCCCGAATCGTATTAATTTCACCGTTATGTACGATAAAACGGTTAGGATGTGCCCTCTCCCAGCTGGGGTTTGTATTGGTTGAGAAGCGGGAATGCACGATGGCTATCGCCGATTCATAATCCTTATCCTGCAAATCGGAAAAGAAAGTACGAAGCTGTCCGACCAAAAACATTCCTTTATATACGACAGTCCTGCTGGATAGAGACACCACGTAAGTATTATCGCCGGATTGTTCGAATACACGGCGCACAATATAGAGCATACGGTCAAAATCAAGTCCCTTTTCCACATGTGCAGGCTTTTTCACAAAGCCCTGCATAATATAAGGCATGCATTCCACAGCTTTATGACCAAGTACGGAAGGAACGGTTTTTACTTTTCTCCATCCGAGAAATGTAAGCCCTTCCTTTTCTACGATGATTTCAAACATCTTCATCGCCTGGTTCCTCTTCATCTCCTCCTGCGGAAAGAAGAACATTCCTACACCGTATTCTCTTTCTCCGCCCAGCTTTATTCCTAACGGAGCCGTTATTTTCAGCATAAACTTATGAGGTACCTGCGTCAGTATTCCTACACCGTCACCGGTCTTTCCTTCCGCATCCTTGCCGGCCCTATGCTCTAGATTTTCCACTATCATAAGAGCATTTTCTACTGTCTCATGGCTCTTCCTGCCTTTGATATTTACACATGCACCGATACCGCAGTTGTCGTGTTCAAACTCCGCACGGTAAAGCGGCGCTTTCGGTACGGCCATTTTCGCATCAAACATATTTTTTCTCCTTTCACAATAGCTTCCTATCACTTACTCTTTTGATTTATCTGTCTCTTTTATTACCTTAAATGGTAGAAAAAGAAACAAAAAGGTCGCAAAGAGCCCTAAATGCGCTTCTTTGCGACCTATACACTTACTATACACCTATTTTCTCGTGCTGTAAATAATTATTTTTTTATAATTGTCAGATAATTAGACAACTTTCTTCTTTTATATAAATTATCAGTCTATTTATTTTATTTTCTCACTATTTGTAATTTGAATTTTATGATCAAACAAATTGAATTTTTATGATAAATACAGGATTCTTATAATAAATTCGAAATAAAAACAAGAAAAAAAGAATCAGTATATCAGCCGATTCCTAAAAAAATTATAGATTATTTTTTTTCACTTTTAAAATAAAAAAGAGGGATACAAGCGAAATTGTCATAAAAAACGCACAATTTTCCAACGTTGCCATATCGATTAACCCTTGACGATTGTATCCCGCAATAAACACACTTAAATTGGCAAGGGAATGAAATAATACGGGTGCAGCAAAGCTTCGATACACTTCGTAAGCAAAAGTAATTGCTATCCCGAGAATACAGCCATAGATTCCCTGTACCAGATTGCCATGATAACCACCGAACAAAATTCCGCATACGACAATGGAAATTGTTGGGTTAAAATATCTTTTCATCCGGTTATAAATAAGTCCTCTGAAAACAACCTCTTCCGCCAAAGGTGACAGCACGCCGTAAATAACGATACCTGCGGTAAAAGCCACACCGAACTGTCTGGTCACCACATCCTGATAGCCCCTTGAGCTTTCCACAACACCCGTGAGTATAAGTAGAATATTTGTACCGAGTGCCAGCGTTACCGCGAATATTGCTAACAAAATATAAGCTGTGAAGGTCTGTTTTATGTTCCGCATCTCGTCGAACCTTTTCTCATGCATTTGCTCTCTGTCAGTTTTCCCGAGCAAAAACTCTTTTCTTGCCATAGGCCATACAAAAGCCATACCTATAAGCAACGAAAGCGCGTTCAAAAAGCCATTTACCGTCTGCGCATGAGCTATCATATATTCCGCATAATTCCCACCCGGTCCCAGGCTCACATTCACAAGGAAAGCCAATAATACCTGCGCCAAATCATGCGCTATAAAGTACACCGCAAAGGGCATTAATATATTCCATGTCTTTTTAAGTGATGACTCAGTCCGTGATGTCATTGTATTAAAAGCCTCCTCAGCTCTTCCACACTATTCAGTATATAATCGGCGCCAGCCGCTTCCAGCTCACCTTCTGACGCATATCCGAAAGTAACCCCCACTGTTATCAGACCGTGCTCTCTTCCTCCGAATACATCGAACTCCCTATCTCCGATCATCA
>JAAYNW010000044.1 GCA_012520655.1 Clostridiales bacterium
AAAGGAAAGTATACCATATCTATAAATGCCCCAGCTGCAAGCAAAAAATTCGGATTCCTCGAGGGAAAGGTAGGATATCCATAACTTGTCCCAAATGTCGCAGAGAATTCATTAAGAAGAGCTAATTAATCAAGCAACTCAGCTCTGAAAGGCAAAAATAATTCGCACTAATTTACCATTAAATACAGGCATTTCTGTGAAAATGAAGTATAATTAAAGAAAAACTTTTTCGCAGAGAGGTATGATTTTATGGGAAGAGCAGAAATCAGGGCAAAAAGAGCCCTTGAAAAGAATCCAATTGAAGCATGTAACGAAGTGCAGAAAAGATTTTATCCTGGGCTATTCAATAGGTTTGGGCAAATAGCGGATCCCCGACACCAGAGTTATATCACATATACAGGTAAAACAATGCTAGGACAGATTTATTATAAGGGGGTTGCCGGCATTATCAGCATGCAGGATATGACGGATCTGTTTAGTAATCCGCAGGTTGTGGAAAATATGGCTACCTTTATGGGAGTGGAGTTAAACGAATACCTTCCCCATCATGTTACTGAAAACGATTATCTGAAACGATTGAATCCGAATGAACTGCAAGATACAATACAGGATATCGTGTATGACCTGATCCGAAGAAAAAGCTTTAATGAGGCTAAATTTATGGGCAAATGGATTGTTATTATTGATGGGACACAGCTTTACTCTGGGAACAGGAAAATAAATGATAAATGCTTGGAACGCCACTATAACAGGGGAACCGAGCAGGAAACCGTGAATTACCATGTTGATGTGCTGGAGGCAAAGATATACTTTGGGTCAGGGCTGGTATGCAGTATATGTAGCGAATTCATCGAAAACAATAGTGAAGATGCTGAAAAGCAGAAGAACATGAACGAAAAAGAACGGAAACAGGATTGCGAGATTAAAGCCTTCAAACGGATGTCAGAAAAGTTAAAGAAGGCATTTCCGCGTTTGCCAATTCTCTTGCTCATGGATAGCCTTTATGCATCTAAGACAGTTATGGATATTTGCAAGAAATACAAATGGGACTATATTATCCGGTTCAAGGATGGAAGTATTCCATACATTGCGAAAGAATACGATGACATACCTGAGAAGGAGCAGGTAGGAAATGCCGAATATATCAATGAGATAGATTATGAAGGGCACAAAGTAAATTTATTGAAGTACAGGGAGGAAATAGTCGAAAAGAGAGAAGTAAAGGTAACGTCCTTCCAGTGGATAACAAATATAGAGATCACGAAGAAAAAAGTGCTGAAAATAGCGAGAACAGGAAGGCTGCGATGGAAAATAGAAAATGAAGGATTTAACCGCCAGAAGAATTGGCAGGCAGATATCACTCATGCATGCAGCTGGAATGAATGGGCACTAAAGAACCATTATCTAATGCAGCAAATATCTGATTTCATGAAGCAATTATATGAACATCACGTGCTGAAGAAGCTTGGAATAAAAAAGAAGCAAAAAAATATATCTTCTGATCTGTTAGCAAGCTTAGCAAGGCAACTGACAGGAGAAGATATATTTAGAAGTGATACGCAAAGCGTATCGACCAACTAAGTTAAGTATAGCAAAGGAAGTGATGTCTGACAAGAGTAAATTTAACTAAATTATGCACAAAATAGGAATAATGGGATATCCCTAGCCATAGGGTGTGGATAAAACAGTCTTAAGAATTCCTTGCTGTGGATAACATTTTTTTAATTGAGTTAATTTGAAATTGAGCAGATATAAAAAGTTTTACCTTTCAATACTGCCATGGAAGAATGTAGCTTGTCACAACTTTTGGGCTATGATATAATTGAATCAGCATAGTAGTATTAATGCTAATAAG
>JAAYNW010000045.1 GCA_012520655.1 Clostridiales bacterium
ATCGGAGAAATGGAATCCCAGTTCTGCTTCCAACTTTTCATGGAGTTCGGATATTTTTCGTCCCATTTTTCTGTAACCCTCTCTAGGGCATCAAGAGCTTTTTCCTCATTTGGAGCCTGATAAATGGTCTTTAAATCTGTACAAAACGGTTTTCTGTCCTTGTCAGCCACATATTTCATTGTATTACGTACCTGATGAACGATACAACGCTGATACTCTGTTTTAGGAAATGACGCAGATATGGCTTCCTTGATTCCAGTCAAACCATCCGCACAGATAATTAATATATCTTTTACACCACGATTCTTTAATCCATTCAGAACGGAAAGCCAGTACTTAGAGCTTTCATTTTCCCCTACCTCGATGGTTAATACTTCCTTGTATCCATCATTATTAATTCCAAGAATGACATATGCTGCAAGTTTACGGATAATCCCGTTGTCACGAACCGAATAATGGATTGCATCGATGTACAACACTGGATATACATCTGATAGAGGGCGATTCTGCCAGTCCTCGATCTGAGGCATGATTTTATCCGTAACATCTGAAATAAAACCTTCAGAAGCCTCAAACCCGTAAATATCCTCAAGGGTATCAGAAATCTGTCTAGTAGTCATGCCTTTGGCATACATGGAGATAATCTTCTGGTCAATATCTGATATGTCTTTCTGGCGTTTTTTGACTACCTGGGGTTCGAAGGTAGACTTGCGTTCCTGTGGAACCTGGATATCCATGCTTCCATAGCTGCTGTTAATACGTTTGGATTTGTAACCATTGCGGTAGTCATCACTGTCAGAACGTTCTGATTTTTCATAGCCAAGATGGTCATCCATCTCAGCTTCCATCATTTCTTTGATGGTGCCGCCAAGCAGATCCTTGAGCGCATCCTGAATATCTTCTGCGGACTGAATGTCGTACTCCTGAAGGAGCTGTTGAATAATGTTGCGTTTTCCGTCTGTCATTTGTACTTTATGTACTGGTTTCTTTTCTCTTGCCATAATAAAAGGCCTCCTATTGATATAATTATTTTATCATAGAAAACCCTAAAAAACCTTATTTACAGAAAAACTTTCACAGACTCGTCTTTGATTTAAGCTTTATTATCGAAGACCTCTTTTAATTTTATAATAAAAGGGGATGGTTCTCCGTAATGCAAAATTTCTAAAAAATCTTTTGCTCTCGTCATGGCGACATATAAGAGCCGCCTCTCTTCCTCCACTTCTTCAGGTAAAACAGCTTTTCTGTGAGGCATTACTCCTTTTCTTATATCGGGAAGATATACATTTTTATACTCAAGACCTTTGGATAAATGCATGGTAAGAAGGTGGATTCCTTCTTGACCACACTTGGCCGTTTCTTCTTTTTTATGCAATAATTCGGTATACTCCTGCGCATATTCTTTCCATGCCTTAAAAGTACGGCAATTAGAGGCTGTTTGCTGTATTTCATCCAGAAGTTCCTTTATTATTTCCCGTTTTTCCTTGTCCTGTCCTCTGCAAAGATATTCCTCATATCCCATATTCCTTCGAATATAATCTATGGCAAGATAAGGTCGCAGCGAAGAAAGCCTCTTTAAATCTGCCCACAGATTCCGAACTGTTTCCTGCATGAAAGGTTTCTCTCTATAATAGTCCATCAGAAGCTTTTGCGTAACCGTAGGTGAAGAAACGGCCTGTCTTTGTATATATCTGGACGGCTTGTTCATAATTCGCAAAAAGTCGCTCCTATGCCCTCCATTCCCTTCGTTGTTATTGTTTTCAAAAAGCTCTCTGGCAAAATTCAGATAAGAAAGGATATCTTGCGACACCGGGGTCTCAAAAATATTGTCAATCCGTTCCTTTATGCAAAAGGGAATATTCCATGCGACAAGCTCCCGGGAAAATGTACCTGCCTCAGCATTTGTACGATAGATAACGGCGCATTGCGACAGTTCTTCTATTGTCATTTTCTTTAAGCATTCCAGAAGGTACCGATGTTCCTCTTCCTTGGTTGTGCATGAAGTAATCTTAACAACTCCGCTTTCTTTTTTATTTGCAGTAAGCTTTTTATCAAAGCGCTTTCTATTATCCGCAATTACTATTCCGGACGCTTTTACAATTTCTCCGGCGCATCTGTAATTGGTACCGAGCATAATCTGCTTTGCCTGTGCATAATCATCCATAAACTGCTTCATAATGTCGGGCGCCGCACTGCGAAAACCGTAAATTGCCTGGTCGTCATCACCTACTACGAAAATATTATTCTGCGGAAATGCAAGACGGCGTAAAATACGATATTGTAAAGGAGAAATGTCTTGGAACTCATCTACTAAGATATGGGTGAAGGCCTTCTGCCAAAAAGAGAGAACGGTCGGATTGCTTTCAAAAAGCTTATCGCACAAGAGTATCATATCATCGAAGTCAATTTTGCTTTCTTCTTCCATGATACGACAATATTCTTCATAAATAAACGGAAACTGCTTTTCAATCTGTTCTTCATAATTATTCCTCATAGAGATAGAAATTTTATCTGCGGAAGAAAAACTCTTAACCGTGCTAATTGCTTTCAACAGTTTTCCGTAAAACTCCGTATTGATTTCTTCCTCAATTCCCAATACACGTAAAATATGTCTTAAATAATTTCTTTTATCCGTTAATGAAGCCAGTTTTAAGTTAGAATATCCCGACTGCTTTAATATGTGAAAGTATATGGCATGAAAAGTGCCGAAGTGAACCTCTGGATAGGTATGTTCAGTCAATTTTAAGAAACGTTCTTTCATCTCTTCTGCCGCGACTTTTGTAAAAGTGATAACGAGAATTTTATCGGGAGAAACCCCATGATGCCGAATCAGATGACGAACCCGGCGGATAGTCAGATAAGTTTTTCCGCTTCCCGGTCCCGCAAGAACTTGCATGGGACCGGAGGCGTGCTCTATAGCTAAGGCTTGTGCCTTATTAATATTCTGTTCAGGCATTCTTTAACAGTTCTATGCCTTTCTTAATACGGGCGATAGATTCCTCTTTACCGAGAATCTCCATAATCTCCGTTGCTCCGGCAGGTGTCATCTGTTTGCCGGATACCGCTGTTCTAAGCGGCCACATCGCATAACCGTTTTTACATCCTTTTTTCTCCACATAGGAAACAAGCATCTGATATAGGGAATCATTGTCAAACGCTTCCTGGGCTTCAATAATAGGAAGGAGCTCTTCCAATACTTCCAGAGAAGATTCTTTCGTAGTCTTCATTTTTTTATGGACGTACATGGCCGAATCATATTCCGGTAGCTTTTCAAAGAAATCTATCATATCTTTTATATCCGGAAATACTTCAATTCTTGATTTCACCATTTGGGCAATTGCCTTTAGGTTCAAATCCTTCTTTATTACCTCTTTTAGATATGGCTCCGCCATTTCATAAAATTTATCGAAGTCCATGGCTTTCATATATTCGCCATTCATCCATTTTAATTTGACATAATCAAAAACGGCGGGGGATTTGGATAAATGCTTATAATTGAATACTTTTACAAGATCATCGAGAGAAAATATCTCCTCGGTTCCTTCCGGGCTCCAGCCGAGCAAAGCAACAAAGTTTACAATAACCTCCGACAAAAAACCTTGGTCGATCAAATCCTCATATGAAGAATGTCCGCAACGCTTGGAGAGTTTATGATGCTCTTCATCCGTAATCAATGGGCAATGAACATATACGGGAACTTCCCAGCCAAACGCTTCATAAAGGCGGTTATACTTCGGGGAAGAAGAAAGATATTCATTTCCCCTTACTACATGTGTAATTCCCATCAGATGATCATCTACTACATTGGCAAAATTATAAGTCGGGTAACCGTCGGATTTAATTAATATCATATCATCCAATTCAGAGTTATCTACCGTGATTTCTCCATAGATTTCATCATGAAAGGTGGTTGTCCCCTCGGCAGGATTATTTTGTCTGATTACATAAGGAATGCCTGATGCAAGCTTCTCTTCCACTTCTTCTTTTGACAAATGCAGACAATGTTTGTCATAAATATTAATCTCTTTTCCGGCGACAGTCTGCGTCAAAGTGGCCAGCCTTTCCTTGTCACAAAAGCAATAATATGCCTCTCCCTTTTCAATAAGTTTTTTTGCATATTCCAGATAGATTCCCTTTGCTTGTCTTTCGCTCTGTACATAGGGACCTACGCCTTTATCTTTATCCGGACCTTCATCGTGCAAGAGACCTGTTTTCTCTAAAGTACGATAGATAATTTCCACAGCACCTTCCACATAACGCTCCTGGTCCGTATCTTCAATTCTTAAAATAAAGTCCCCGCCCTCGTGTTTTGCAATGAGATAAGCATACAACGCCGTTCTTAAGTTGCCTACGTGCATACGTCCCGTAGGACTTGGCGCATATCGTGTTCTAATTTTGGGCATTTATTTATTCCTCAACTTTCCTGTCTTTTTATACGATACAATTATCTGTCGGGTATTTTTTTCGCCGCTGCAGCCTTGAATCCCGCTACTTCCTTCGCCGCCTGAGGAACCGCAATATTGGTTCCCGCACCGGCAATACAACCACCTGGGCACGCCATACCTTCGATTAGACAACCATCTTTCTTGCCTGCTTTGGCAAGCATCAGCATCTTTTTGCATTCCGCAAGACTTTCCGCATGTTCGATGCGAACCTCCGCATCCGGATAATATTCTCGGATACATTCTTCAATGGCACTCGCCACGCCACCGGCAACACCGTAACCGCGCCCGGCCCCCGTAGCACCTTCCATTTTATCCGATATATTTACTTCTTCAAGGACAATACCTTTCGCTTCAAACATTCCCGCAAGTTCTTCAAAGGTAATGACAAAATCCACATCGGAACGAACCGTTCTTCTGGATGTCTCCAATTTCTTCGAAGCGCATGGACCGATAAAGACTACACTTGCATCCGGATGATCTTCTTTTATTTTGCGGGCAGTTGCTACCATAGGTGTCAACTCATTGGATATATTGTCAATAGTCTCCGGGAAAAATTTCTTAGCAAGCACCGACCACGACGGGCAACAGGAAGTCAGCAGAAACGGAAGTTCTCCAGTCGTTACTGCATGCACATAATGCTCCGCTTCCGCCATCGCACCCATATCGGCGCCTATGGCCGTCTCATATACATCATAAAAGCCCAATTCTTTTAAAGCCGTTTTAATCTTATCCGGCGTTACCTTCGGTCCGAATTGTCCGACAAATGCTGGAGCTACCTGAGCGATAATCTTCCGCCCTGACTGTATAGCCCGGATCAATTGGAAAATCTGTGATTTATCCGCAATGGCACCGAAAGGACAATTTACCATACACTGTCCGCAGGACACGCATAAATCGCTGTCTATCAAAGCCCTTCCTCTGCTGTCATTTATAATCGCATTCACTCCGCATGCTGACAAACACGGTCTTACTTGATGAGAAATGGCATCATAAGGACACACCGTCTTACACTTTCCACATTTAATACATTTCTCCTGATCAATAATTGACTTGCCGTCTTTCATGGAAACTGCCCCTTTGGGACATACTTCACGGCACGGATGGGCAAGGCAGCCCATACATTTGTCCGTTACTTCGTAACGATTCTCAGGACATGCATTACAGGCTGAAGGAATTACCTGCATTAGCGGCGGTTCATAATATTTTTCATCAATATCGCTTTCTGCCAATCCCTGTGTCACATGTACGGGCACATTCTCGGGACGGAGAGAAAGTCCCATGGCAAGCCTGATTCTCTCTCTTACAATAGCTCGTTCCCTGTAAACACTTAAGTATGGCGATTCATCATAATTCACAATTTTATAAGGTAATGCTTCCACATCATTAATTAAATCTTTCGAATGATATGCCAAATTTGCTACTTCTTTAAATATACGTCTTCGAATTTTTCGGACTTGTGTATCAATGCCTCTCATAACGTCCTCCTATTTTCAGGCGATAAATATCGCCTCTTTTTTATCATAAGTCTTGCCGATATTGTTAACATTTTATCATTGTCAACATGTATTATTTTTACATAAACCTACGAGGAAATCAAGGCATTTTCATACTTTTTTTCGATGTTCCGGAATAAATCATGCAAACAGCGATTTATTCACTCTTTTCATCATTCTCTGCATCCGAACTTTCACTGTCTTGTGTCTCAATCTTTTTTAAATCATCCAGACTCTTTGTGAAGTAGGTTCTTGTGGAACTGTCTATCGTATAAACCGTATTTTGCCCATCCACACAAACATAGTATTTAGATATAGAAGAATTATAATCTCCTATTTTTAACGTGGTACTCCCCTTCTCCGTAGTATAGGTTACAGAAATCTCCGGATTGTCCAAACCGTATTGCGACATATCTTCTACATTTTCAACCGCATCTTCACTCGTTAGTACAACTGCCGCTGTGATAGTCTTCTCCAGCATGCCGACATCAATATCTATTGCTTTATCGCTGTCTTCATACCATGTATCGCCTTCCTTCGTAAAAGAAAATTCACCGTTTTCATTTGTTAGGGAAAGTTGCCTTACGGATGACGCATCTTCTTTTGTTACTGTGTAAGATACCGTTTCTTTTTCCTCCGTATGATTCTTATTATAATATTTCATTCCGATATACGCAGCTGCCGTTATAATAAGAAGAATGAGAATTACCACAAGTTGCTTTTCTTGTTTTTTCATACACGCCTCCTGTTATCATGCTTTTCTTCTCTTAAACCAAACGATAAATCCGCCTGCCAAAACAGCTAAAGGTATGATTACTGTAATAAGTAGACCGATTAAAATAATATAGGACTGAGGAATGGTCAGATAACCTTCTTCGTAGCTCTTTGCAGGAACCGCAATTCCTTCTGTCTCTTCTGTCAATTCTCCGAGAGAACCGGCGAACAATTTCATGTTAGCGCCTGACACCATGGCATTAGCCGCATCCGTAAACAAATTCTCACTTGAATAAATGACGGCAGTGGATTCCGCACCTCCATTCGTTTTTACAGCTTTTACACCCAAAGTAAAAGGACCTGCCACATCAGTTTCTTGTTTTGCATAATCTGTCGTACTGTCAACATCAGCTCTGGCATAAGACTGGTCGCTTGTGGAAAGAAGTGGAGTAAGCGATAAGCCTTCTTCTGTTTCTTCCGGTAAAACAAACCCTTGTGCATAAGGAGCGAATATGAAGGTGTCGCCAAGAGAGCTTGTTATTGTATCGGATTCTATCACAGGCAATATGTAGAACGGGCTTTGATAATAAGCCCCCTCCGCTCCTTCCAGTACCAGACCATCCGCTACGGATACGCTGTAATAATCCAGAATCTTATGGAAATTTGTCATGTCCTTCTCTGTCCATGTACTTATTATAAAAGCATTTCCGCCTTTTTGCAAATAATCTAACACTTTATTCGTATCATCCTCGGAAAAATCCGAAGTAGGGGAATTGATAATGATACCTTCCGCATCCTCTGGTATACTGTCATGTTGAAGTAAATTAATGGACTCATAATCGATATTCGCTTTTGCAATCGTATCATTGAAATCTGTCTCAAAAGCCAGTTCCCCATGTCCTTCCAGTATGTACATTTTGGGCATATTATCGCTAGTTACATAGGCAATAGCGCTTGTAATCTGTCCTTCTCCGTCATATCCGGTAACGGTGCTCTCATAAGTCGTATAATTAACGCTCGTTTCATAAACAGAACCGTAATCGACTACTTTGCTTCTTTTATCACTGACTACAATCAAGCTGTTCCTCGATACGGAAGCATCCGTATACTGTGTGTAAAACTTTGGATTGACTAGCGGATCCACGTAAGAGATATTTACATGTTTAGAAAGTTCTTTATATTGCTCCAATGTCTTTTTCAGAGTAGTATCCTGTGAACTTTCATTTGATAAAACATAGATTGTCACATTCTCTTGTAAATTGCTTAGTAATTCTTCTGTTTCATCTGATAAAGTAAACAACTTATTCGATGTTACGTCAAAGGTCGTATATTTGGACGGGATTTCTGCTACAAGCAAATTCAGAAAAACAGCAACTATGATAGATATCGTTACCAACGCAGAGCTGTATGCTCCCATTTTCAAGCTATTTACCGATACGCTGTAACGTCTCTTCTGTATAGACTGTGTTGTCAGAAAAAGAACCAATAAAATAATTGAGATATAATAAACAACACTCTTTAAGTCAAAGGTACCTTCAACCAAATTGTTAAATCGAGCTATCAAATCAAACGCGCCGAGTATCTTTGTAAGAATATTTCCGGTTGAGGAGATCATATTGCATATGCCCGCCATCACATAGCCTAGAAATAATACGGCAAAAGAAATAACCGCAGCGATTACCTGACTTTCTGTTAGAGAGGAAATAAAGACGCCTATCGCAATGCAGGTTAGTCCATATAAATAAAATGCAAAAACAGCAATATAAGATTCTAAGAAAAAAACAGTCCCGAATCCGCTAAGCACTAACGGGTATACACATATAACGAGAACGGGAATCGTAAATACCACTCCGAGCGCCAAAAACTTACCCGCGACAATTTTCCCGACCGATATCGGAGCCGTCAGAATAAGCTGATCTGTCTTCTGTCTCTTTTCCTCCGCAAGTATCCTCATAGTCAATATCGGCACACTTATAATAAATATGAAGATAATGCCCGAAAGAGCATAAGAAAGCTTAGGATAACCACTAAGCAAATTATATACAGTTACATAAATGCCGGTAATACATAAAACAATACCAATGAACAAACTTCCGATAAAAGAATGAAAATAGGACTTAAACTCTCTCTTAAAAATCGCTGCCATCGTTATTCTCCTCCTCCTCTTTTTCTGACGATTCCGTTATCGGATCCTCAGCTGCACCTTTGTTTCCCTCCCCATTTGGGCCAACTTCGTCATCTCTATTACCTTCCGCGGCGGTAAGCTGCAGGAAAATATCCTCCAATGTCTCTGCCTGCCTGTTCATCGCAATAACCGGAACTTTATTTTGAGCCAGAGCAGTTCCTACCTCACGGCTGATATCCGTATCGGAAGAAGTGCTGATAGAAATTTCTACGACATCCTTATCTTCTCCTTCTATGTAAGTAATTTCTTTTATACCGGCGATATTTTGCAGAATTGCCTGTACTTCTTCTTTTTTGCCAAGTACTGATATTTTTAATTCGACCGTTTTGCTCTGCAGCTTCTGTAATCCCTCCGGCGAATCGCTCGCTACCAGTTTGCCTCCCGAGATAATCATAATATGGTCACAGACCGCACTTACTTCGGATAAAATATGGGAACTTAAAATTACCGTATGGTTTTCTCCAAGCTTGCGTATCAAATCTCTGATTTCAATGATCTGCTTCGGATCAAGACCTACTGTAGGCTCATCCAATATAATAAGCTCCGGATAACCAAGAATCGCCTGCGCGAGTCCGACACGCTGTTTATAGCCCTTTGACAGGTTCTTAATCAGTCTGCCTGAAACATCCGCTATCATCGTCATATCCATAACTTCTTCTATTTGTTTTCTTCTGTCTTGTTTGGGAATTTTTTTCAGTTCCGCTACGAATTTCAAATATTCATATACGGTCATCTCCGGATATAACGGCGGAAATTCAGGCAGATATCCGATACATTTTTTTGCCTCCTCTGGATTTGTGAGAATATCATATCCGTTAATCTTGACACTACCCTGCGTAGCAGCCAGATAACCTGTCATAATATTCATTGTAGTAGATTTTCCAGCACCGTTTGGCCCTAAGAAACCATAGATTTGTCCTTTTTCTACATGAAAATTAAGATGGTCTACGGCAGTATGATTTCCATATTTTTTTACTAAATTTTCTACCTCTATCAAAATAAGTTCCTCCTTGTCCGCCTGATTTAACAGACATTTTCCTTATATCAATGTAATCTCAAATTGTGTATATTCCTTTTAAATTATGTGAAAAAAATGTGAAGATATAAACACGCTGCAATACCCCTATCATATAATGTATTAAAAATATTCTAAAATTATGAAAGGAGTTTTATGCAAGATTATAACTTTAACGAATATTTTGATCGTTTTCCGGTGGGTATGGCATATGTGCCATGGCAGCATCTTACACAAATCTATGAAGATCTAGATAAAGCCTATTGTATAGGAACTATCTTCCCGGAATTGACAAAGCCTTTTACAGGAAGGAGATGCGTAAAATGAATTGTAAGATGAGCACAGAGCAGGAAAATATGCTGCATAATATCGGTGTAGTGGATTTCGTCACGGTAGAAATGACGGAGTATTTGGATACCCATCCGTCGGACAGAGAAGCCATGGAATACTTCAATCATTATATGCGCATGAAGAATCAAATGATGAGGGATTACGCAAACAAATACGGACCTCTTTCACTTTCTGTTGCGGACACCAGTTCAAAAGAATGGAAATGGGCATTGCAACCGATGCCTTGGGAAGGAGGATGTTAATATATGTGGAATTATGAAAAGAGATTACAGTTTCCTGTTAAAATTACACAGCCCAATGCAAAACTTGCCCAAGTCATCATGAGCCAGTATGGCGGACCAGATGGAGAATTGAGCGCGTCTATGCGTTATATCTCCCAGAGATATACTATGCCTTATAACGAAGTTGCTGCCCTGCTTACCGACATAGGAACGGAGGAATTAGCTCATCTCGAGATGGTGTCTACTATTGTATATCAATTAACAAAAAATCTCTCTATGGAAGAAATTCAAAATTCCGGATTCGCCAATTATTACGTAGACCATACGGTCGCACTCTGGCCTATGGCTGCAGGAGGTATTCCTTTTAATTCATGCGAATTCCAGTCAAAAGGAGACCCAATTACCGATTTAATAGAAGATATGGCGGCCGAGCAAAAAGCCCGCTCAACATATGAAAATATTTTGCGTCTTGTTCAAGATCAAGAAGTATGTGAACCAATCCGCTTCTTACGTGCCAGAGAAATTGTACATTTTCAACGTTTCGGTGAGGCTCTTCGTATAGTTCAGGATAATCTGGACTCCAAGAACTTTTATGCATTCAACCCTGCTTTCGATAGGTGCAAAAAATAAATATCGATACCAACAATTAAACGAGTGTCATAACGGCAAAAATCGGATTTCAACTAAAAAGTATGAAATCCGATTTTACATTACCGTTTATTATTAATTTATTATTCTAATAATATAGAAGATTTAGAAAAAACTTTAAGCTTTTAATCTGCTCTCAAGTGCCTCGAGCTGAGAATATAATTCCTTAGGAAGTTCTTCGCCGAATTTTGCATAGTGCTCTTTGATGGATGCAACTTCATTCAACCACTCTTCCTTGTCTACCTTAAGCAGTTCAGCAATATCGGATTCGCTTACGCCCTGAAGTCCGGAAACATCCAATGCATCTTCTGAAGGCATATAACCAATAGGAGTCTTAACAGCTTTACCCGTGCCTTCTGTTCTCTCAAAGATCCATTTCAGGACACGGCTGTTATCGCCGAATCCGGGCCATAACCATTTGCCGTCTTTATCCTTACGGAACCAGTTAACATAGAATATTTTAGGTAATTTATCTTCGCTTGTTTTCTTACCGATATTCAACCAGTGCTGTAAGTAATGGCATACGTTGTAACCGAAGAAAGGAAGCATTGCAAAAGGATCGCGGCGAACCTGTCCGATATTGTTGGAAATTGCTGCTGCAGTAATTTCTGAACCCATGATGGATCCCATAAATACACCGTGTTTCCAGTCAAAGCTTTCATGAATAAGCGGTATTGTCTTAGGACGACGACCACCGATTAAAATAGCTGAAATCGGAACACCTGCAGGGTCTTCCCAGTCAGATGCTATAGACGGGCACTGATAAGCCGGAGCTGTAAAACGAGCATTCGGATGAGCTGCCGGTTCTTTTGAATCCGGTGTCCAATCATTTCCTTTCCAGTCAATAAGATGTGCAGGTGCCGGTGTTCCGATACCTTCCCACCATACATCACCGTCATCTGTAAGCGCTACATTTGTGAAAATAGTATTCTTCTCAATGCTATGCATTGCATTCGGGTTAGAATCCAAAGATGTTCCGGGAGCAACTCCGAAGAAACCGGCTTCCGGATTAATTGCATACAGACGTCCGTCTTTACCGAACTTCATCCATGCGATATCATCTCCGACAGTCTCAACCTTCCATCCGGGAATCGTAGGAACAAGCATAGCGAGATTCGTTTTACCGCAAGCACTCGGGAAAGCACCGCATACATATTTTGTCTTTCCTTCCGGATTGGTAAGTTTGAGAATAAGCATATGCTCTGCCAACCATCCTTCATCACGAGCGAGAACGGATGCGATTCGAAGTGCAAAGCATTTCTTTCCTAAAAGAGCATTTCCGCCGTAACCAGAACCATATGACCAAATAAGTCTTTCCTCCGGGAAATGGCTGATATATTTGTTTTCAATCGGTGCACACGGCCAAGTGGAATCTGCTTGTCCCTCTGCAAGAGGTGAACCAACGGAATGCAAGCAGGGAACAAATTCTCCGTCAGCGCCAAGAGCCTCTAATACTTTTGATCCGATACGAGTCATAATACGCATATTAACAACTACGTACGGGCTGTCTGTCAATTCGATACCAATCTTGGAAATAGGTGAACCAACCGGTCCCATAGAATAAGGAATAACATACATAGTTCTGCCTTTCATGCAGCCTGTGTACAAACCTTTCATCGTTTTCTTCAATTCATCCGGATCAATCCAGTTATTTGTGATACCCGCTTCTTCTTTTGTCTTGGAAGCGATAAATGTTCTGTCCTCAACACGTGCTACGTCGGAAGCATCGCTTCTGAATAAATAGCATCCGGGACGTTTCTCCTGATTCAATTTGACTGCCATGCCGCTGTCAACCATCATCTGCAGCAAGCGCTCATTCTCTTCTTCGGATCCATCACACCAGTAAATCTGATCCGGCTGGCACATGTCGGCCATCTCATTAACCCATGCTAATAACTTCTTGTTTTCTGTCATATTAATCTCCTTTTTATATTTTGCTCCTTGTTTAACATAAATGTATTAACATAAATAGGAGCTTACTTCCGATACGTTTAAATAGCTATACATTTTTGCATGTAATACATGTATACATCACATTAGCTATTATAATTAAAATAACTTAAAATTGCTATAGATATAATAAAACTTTTTAAAATTTTTATATATGTTCTTTCTTTTATCTAATACATATAAAATTATAAAACAAAAGACCTATATTTATTCATTCGAAATATCGAATCAACAAATACCGGCCTACGCTGTAACAAGTATGTATATACCCTTTATCTGGTCAACCAGGCTATTTAATTGCTTTCATCATCAATACTGTTTTCCAAAGTTATCACTATTACTTTTTCGCCAGACTTTGTGCTGACATCGGAATGCATACTCACAATCTCCGTATGAATAATTTCTTTTAGCAACTCTTTCAAATAGCTTCTCGAGTGTTCGAATAAAGTTCTTCTCATTTCCTTAATCAACTTTATTCCGTTCTCATTGACACCCAGCTTCTGTTCGGACTGCGTCAGAAAACCATCTATTACTATAAGTATATGGTTCTGAAATATCTTCGTCTTAATATTTCTGGGTCCCCGTCCCATATATTCTTTTTCAAATTTACTTACCGCATCACTTATCTGTGATTCGATCTGACCTTTAGTGTACTTTACCTTTTTAGGACTCAATTTTCTATCCTCACTTTGCTAAAAGTTTACATTATTGCCAGTTGTTTGTCAAATATTTTTTAGAGAATCTCACGTTCCATATCTCCCACTTCTATTATAAAATAAATCTCTCTAGGGGGGGTACAGTATTCTATACTACCAAAAGCTTTCCTATGACTGTCGGAATCTGAATTGCCAGCTCTTCCATGAACTACCATTGTAATAAAAATTTTTTTATGATAATATCTTTTTGTAACATATTTGTAACATTTACGTAACACATGTGAAATATTTCATTTTGAAGAAAGTGAGGAAAAAATATGAACTTATTACCAAGCATACTTGTTGCAACTACACTTATCGGAGGCGGAAATTTCTCTGGCCAATGCCCCGTAAATGTAAGTCAGTTGCAAAACCAACTAAATAGTAACTGTGTCACTAAACAGCAGGTGATTGTCGGAGATTCTTCCAATCTGGAATCTGTGCTGAGCGGACTGGGTATTAATGCAGATTCCGTTAAAAGCTATATCCCGAGCGCTAATTGTCCTACTCCCAATTCAGGTTCAGACAATCAGGGAGCAAACACACCGGCTCCTGATACGAGTACACCGGCAACAAACACACCGGCTCCTGATACGAGTGCACCGGCAACAAACACACCTACTCCTGATACGAGTGCACCGGCAACAAGCACACCTACTCCTGATACGAGCGCACCGGTAACAAATACCCCTACCCCCAATACAAATAATCAGGGAAAAGGTACAACTACTCCCAGTACGAGCAATCAGGGATCCGGAAGTTCCGGTTCGGAAACTAATGCAGAAAAAAGCTATGTAGAGCAGGTAGTCGATTTAGTAAATGCCGAAAGAGCTAAGGAAGGCCTTTCCGCCCTTACAATGACAGATGAGTTGAACGCTGCCGCACTCGTACGCGCAAAAGAAACCACAAAGTCCTTCTCTCATACAAGACCGAACGGCAGTTCCTTCTCCACAGTTCTCAAGGAAAATGGAATAAGCTATCGTGGTGCCGGAGAAAACATTGCATGGGGACAGTCTACACCCGAAGAGGTCGTAAAAGCATGGATGAATTCCGCAGGTCATAGGGCAAATATAATGAATAAAAATTATACTTCTATCGGCGTAGGCTATTATTTGAACGGTAATACTCCTTATTGGTCACAGCTGTTTACCTACTAATCGATAACTCTCAGAAATTTTTTCTTCTGATAAGAAACCTAAAAATACAGCGGCTTTCCTAATATATATGGAAAAGCCGCTGTATTCTATATTAATAAGATGCCTATTATATCATACCTGTTTATCTTACTTCCCCCATAAAGAAAAGGGCTATCGTTCCAGGACCTGAGTGCGCTCCTACCGTCGGACCGATATGATTAATCATAAAGCTGTCAATTCCAAATCTTGCCTTCACTTCATCCCTGACAAACTCAGCATCCTCTTTAGAATCTCCGTGACTGATAAAAACAATATCATTTTCTTCCCGGTATTTTCCCATTTTTTCGCCCATATAATCTACCAGTGCGCTTAAGGATTTTTTCCGCCCTCTTACCTTGGCAAGCGGAATCAAATGCCCTTCGTCATCCACATGGAGTACCGGCTTCACTCCCACCATCGTCCCGACAACTGCCGCTGTCTTACTTACACGCCCTCCTCGATACAAATGGTTTAAATCGTCCACCGTAAACATATGTATCAGGTGAGGAATATTTTCCTCAACCCAAGCAACGGTTTCTTCCATCGTTTTTCCGGCTTTTTTAAGCTGTACAGCCTTGTGGACAAGAAGACCTTCCCCCATGGATGCACATTTAGTATCCACGACGGTAATCTTGCATCCAGGATGTTCCTCCATTACCGTATTTGCCGCAAGACAAGCATTATTATAAGTTCCGCTAAGGCCCGAAGAAAAGCATAGATATAACAGCTCATCCGTTTCTTTAAGATATTCTTCAAAATATTCTTTACATTCTTCCGGATTGACTTGTGAAGTGGTCGTCATGTTTCCCTCTCTCATAAGCCCATAAAATTCTTTCCAATCCAGTTCATTCCCCCTGCTGTAAGTTTCTCCCTTTATCGTATAATTGAAAACAATTAATCCTAAATTATTTTCCTTAATATAACTTAACGGCAAATCCGACGTAGTATTTGTTATGATTTTATAATCAGACAAATTTCCTCTCCTCCTTACCTTATCCTTACATTGTTTTATTCTATCACTCCTTGTATGAAAATTCAATTTATTGTTTTTCGGAATGAGGTAATCGATAACGAAACAGTCTTTTACATAACTGCTTCGGTTTAAAAGGTATAAGCGGATATACATAGCTTTTTCCCGAAACAGTTTTATTCGACACAATGGCAATCACAAAGATTATAATAGCCGCAATATATCCATAAATACTGAAAAGCTGAGTCAATATCAAATTCAACATACGCATAAATTTAAGAGCATAGCTCAGCTCATAGTTAGGCTGTGTATAACTCGCAATTGCCACAAAAGCCATGTACAACA
>JAAYNW010000005.1 GCA_012520655.1 Clostridiales bacterium
ATCAAGTTGTCCGGGGTTCGAATCCCCGATGTCTCATATATTAAAAGAATGGAAATACTGAGTTATCAGTATTTCTTTTTTGTGTATCAAAAGATTAATTCTAATTAATAGAATTCTATAGCCTCTATCGGTTTGTTTTGGTTTAAAATGTAATATTTTCAAAAAGGTGTGATAAAGCCGCCTTTTATGATATAATTGCTTTGGCTTATCAGAGCTGATAGAAGCAAAGCGTAATCTGCCAATAAAGGCTATTAATAAAGAAGTAATTTAGGAGGGGAAAAACTATGGAATCTTTAAGTGGAAAACTGGAACAGCTTTTGCTTCAGGCTGTGGAAAATCAGGAAATTGCAGGAGCGAATATATTGATTATTCAGAATGGAAAAGAAGAGGCATATGCGGAAGCAGGATATGCGGACATAGAAGCAAAGAGTTTGTATCGGAGAGATACAATTGCGAGACTTTATTCTATGACGAAACCGGTAACGTCGGTAGCGGCAATGATTCTGATGGAACGAGGGTCTCTGGATCCGGGGGCTTATGTAGAAGATTTTCTGCCGGGCTTTCATGATGCATCTGTGGCCGGACATGAGGGAAGAACTCCCGCAAGACGTCCGGTGCGTATTTGCGAGTTGTTGAATATGACGTCCGGACTTGTTTATGGCGGAGATACATCGAGCATAAGTTCCATGGAAACAGAAAAGCTGTTTCGCAAAATTGATAAAAAGCTATTTAAAAAAGAGGCGTTTACTACGGTAGAAATTGCAAACTCACTTGGACTTTTGCCGCTGGCATTTCATCCGGGGGATTCTTGGCAGTACGGAACTTCTGCAGACGTACTTGGCGCTGTAATTGAAGTTATAAGCGGCAGAACCTTTGGAGAATTTTTAAAGGAAGAACTGCTGGAGCCGTTGGGTATGAAAGATACCGGCTTTTATGTGCCGGAGGAAAAACAATGCAGATTGGCCAAGGTATATGAAAGAACCGGGGAAGGCCTGATTCCGTATACCGGTAATCATCTTGGGATCTCCAATTCAATGATACAGCCTCCGGCATTTGAGTCGGGCGGTGCAGGCCTCGTATCGACATTGGATGATTATGAGAAATTTGCATCGATGTTGTTGGCGGATGGCAATCATGAGGGTAGGCAAATTTTGAAGCCGCAGACTGTTCATTATATGACACAGGCTGAATTATTGCCGTGGCAGCAAACCGTTTTAGAGCGAGATTGGGAGGGGCTGGCCGGATACACCTACGCGAATCTGCTTCGCATAGCAACGCGGCCCCGAAAGGCATGTATGATGGTAACCGAAGGAGAATACGGATGGGATGGATGGCTTGGTGCGTATTTTGCCAACAGTCCGAAGGACAAGCTTACATTGCTGCTTACTTTCCAGCTTAAGGATGCGGGAACAACATCATTGACCAGACGTTTAAAAAATGTTGTTTGGAGCGAGCTTTGCTAAAAGGTGAATGAAATGGAGAGACTTGATTAACAGATTGATAAGTTGATTTTTTAATGATAAAATGAATCGAGTTTTAGGTGACTTTATGAAGATTGAGGGCAAAACAAAAGAAAAAAAGTTATCTTGTATACAGTATGCATTCCGACAGTCAGTACCGGTTATGCTCGGTTACATATTTTTAGGCATTGCGTTTGGGCTGATGCTGCAAGATGCGGGGTATCATTTTTTATGGGCGTTTGTAATCAGCATAGTTGTCTATGCGGGAAGTATGCAGTTTGTAATGGTAACGCTGCTTTCAAGCGGCGCGAGTCTTCTTTATACGGCCGTCATGACTTTGTTCATTAACGGCAGACATATCTTTTATGGTTTTTCTTTTATTGAAAAGTACCCGAAGATGGGAAAAGTATATCCCTATATGGTGTTTTCTTTGACAGATGAAACTTATTCCGTACTATGCAGAGCAAAAGTCCCCTCTGAAATAGATGAGAAGAAAGTGATGTTTTACATTTCCTTTCTTGATCAGTGCTATTGGGTTGTAGGATCTACAATCGGAGGTCTGGCCGGGCAGCTTATTACTTTTAACTCTACGGGAATTGACTTTTCCATGACTGCATTATTTGTAGCTATCGTGGTAGAGCAATGGCAGGAAAGCAAATCGCATGTTCCGGCAGTTGCGGGATTTTTGATGTCTTTGTTGTTTCTTCTCATATTCGGTGCGGATAGGTTTATTCTTCCATCTCTTCTTATGTCCGTAATTATTCTTGTTGCCGCAAGAAAGCACTTGGAGAAGGAAGAAGAGAAAGAGAAAAATAGAGAAATGGAAGGAAGGGCATGGTAATCAACATGGATATCATACATTCGATTGCGATAATAGCCGTAGTATCAGGTTGCACCATTTTAATACGCGCCGTACCTTTTTTCTTATTCGGAGGTAACAGGCAGGTACCGGGAGTCATACATTATTTGGGAAAGTTTCTTCCCTGCGCAATTATGGCGACTTTAGTTATTTATTGTCTGAGAAATGTTAAGCTTACAGAAGGGGCACATGGATTTCCTGAACTGATTTCCATCGCGCTTGTTATAGGTCTGCATATATGGAAAAAAAACATATTGATTTCGGTAGGTCTCGGTACAATATGTTATATGGTGCTTATTCAAATAATATTCACATAGAATAGAGAGACAAATGATGGGAGATAAAATATGGAAGGGAGAAAAAAGTCATTATTGAAGAAAATCGGGATTACGGCCTTGATAGTGAGTATTTTGCTGTTAATGGTCACATATGCCGGTTTATCTCTATTTTTTGAAAACCATTACTATTATCATACAAGAATAAATGGAGATGACTATAGCTATAAGACGCCAGTGGAAGCGGAAGCGATGATTTATGAGAAGCTTCAAGAATATTCTCTTGAAATTGAAGGAAGAGAAGGCATGCATGATATAATAATGCCGGACGATATAGATTTAAAATACATATTTAGCGATTCACTTATCGAAATAAAAAGAGAACAGAATCCTTTACTGTGGATTTTAGGATTTCTTAAGGAATATTCCTATGACATCCCCCAATTAGTAGAATATAATAAAAATATACTGGATCAAAAAATAGATGAACTTACTTTTTTTAAGCCGGAGAATATAAAGGCACCGAGCGATGCTTATATTACATATTCCGCCGAAGAGAAATGCTATGTCGTCGCAGGAAGCAGTCCCGGAACTGCCATTATAAAGGAAAAGGCAGTTCAGGCAATCAAAGAAGCGATCGACAATATGGAAGAGACAGTGAACCTTGAGGAAAAAGGATGCTATAAGGTCGCTGCTATAGATGAGGATAACGAAGAATTAAATAAGATGGCGGATCAGGCAAATAAATACATTTCTGCAGAAATTACCTATAACTGGAACGGTGGTTTGGTTGCTGTCGATGCGGATGTGATTTGCGAATGGGTCAACATAGAGAAGAATAAAGTAACTTTGGATGAAGAAAAAATAAAGGAATTTGTGGCAGAGCAGGCGAAGAAGTATGATACCTATGGAAAAAACCGCATATTTCATACTACGGACGGCAGAGAGATCGAGCTAAAGAGCGGCGCCTACGGATGGAAGACCGATCAGAAGGCGGAGACAGAAACCTTGATTAAGGCTGTGGAAAATGGAGAAACTCAAAGTAGAGAACCGGCATATAGCTATACGGCGGCCCAAGCCGGACAAAAGGATATAGGGGATTCTTACGTTGAAATAGATTTGAGTAACCAACGCTTATATTTATATGTTGAGGGTACGATTATATTGCAAAGCGATTTTGTTTCAGGCAATGCATCGAGAGGCTGGAATACTCCCGCCGGAGTTTTTGGTTTGACCTATAAGGCCAGAAATGCCGTACTTCGGGGAGAGAACTATGAAACTCCCGTGAATTATTGGATGCCTTTTAATGGAAATATCGGAATGCACGATGCTACATGGAGAGGATCCTTCGGCGGACAGATATATCAAACTAATGGTTCCCATGGCTGCATAAATCTTCCACTAGAAAATGCGAAAATAATTTATGAATATGTATATACTGGATTCCCTGTTGTATGTTATTATTAGTTAGTGATTTGTTACGGAAACTTATCGGCTTGAGAAAGCCGGGAATAGGTGAAATATGAAGATTGGGATAAGAAAGAGTGAAAAGAGGAAAGAGAAGTTAAGAAAGGCCTTTCATAAACAGGAAGAACTGAACAGCTTACTGAAAAAACATGGCGGAGATATTCTGGGCTCCGATAATTTCAAGAGAACGTCTGAGTATATTCAGCATGGAAATATGACTGTAAATAATCATTGTATCAATGTAGCAAAATATAGTTTATCCATTAGCAGAAAGCTTAGGATTAAATGCAGCCAGAGGGAATTGATACGCGGAGCTTTACTTCATGACTATTTCCTCTATGACTGGCATGATAAACAGCGAGAGAACAGAAGAAGTCTACATGGTTTCTATCACCCGGGAATAGCGCTTAAGAATGCTTCCAGAGAATATAAGCTCACAGCAAGGGAGAGAGATATCATTCAGAAGCACATGTGGCCACTTACGGTAATCCCGCCGCAGTGCCGTGAGGCGTGGATAGTGACGACCGCGGACAAGTATTGTTCTCTTTTGGAAACTGTTCATCTGCACAAAGGAGATATGGCAAAATATACGCCTGAGCGGAGAGAAAAGTATGGAACAAATGTGAAAGTACAATATCAAGGGTAAGAAATTGAGTAATTTATATGAACAACTAGTAAAATATAGAGATTCGGACTATTATCCGTTTCATATGCCGGGACATAAAAGAAATAATGCAGCAAAGTTGGATTGCGTCCTGGAGGCGGTATATGGAGTTGACATAACGGAAATAGACGGTTTTGATAATTTGCATCAGGCGCAGGGAATTATTAAAAAGGCGCAGCAGGATGCGGCAGAGTTATATGGTGCGGATGAGACTTTTTTCCTTGTAAACGGAAGTACGTGCGGGGTGTTGAGTGCAATCTCTGCGGTAACGCAAAAGGGAGGCCGGCTTTTAATGGCAAGAAATTGCCACAAGTCGGTGTATTATGCTGTTTATTTGCAGGAGCTTAAGACAACGTATTTATATCCGCATTTAGTCAGAGGATATAATATTGCGGATGCTGTGATCCCTGAAAGTGTAGAAATGATTTTAAAAGAACAGCCTGATATATCGGCGGTTATTATTACCTCGCCAACTTACGAAGGTGTGGTATCCGATATTGCTGCAATTGCCGATATAACACATAGATACGGGATACCTCTCATTGTGGATGAGGCACATGGAGCGCACTTTGGCTTTCATGAAGCTTTCCCGGAAAATGCGGTAAGACAGGGTGCGGATATAGTCATACACAGCGTTCATAAAACGCTGCCTGCTATGACGCAGACCGCATTACTGCATGTAAGCGGAACGCTGGTAGACAGAGAACGCCTCAGAAGATATCTTAAAATTTTTCAAACAACCAGTCCTTCTTATGTGCTTATGGCATCCATCGATTCCTGTATGAACCTCATGAGAAAAGAAGGCCACTCTCTCCTGGAACAGTTTTTGGAGCGCCGGAATGATTTTATAAAGAAAGCAGTAAAGTGCCGGCATTTTGAGATAATGGACAAACAGGCAGTTCCGGACAGCTGCATGCAGACTATAGAACCGGGGAAAATAGTAATATTCATGCGAGATGGAGAACTGACGGGACAACAGCTCTACGATATTCTCAGTGAGAAATACCATCTTCAGCTTGAGATGGCAACAGGCGGGTATGTTCTTGCAATGTTTACAATTATGGATACGGCGGAGGGCATGCGAAGACTTGCAGAAGCTTTACTTGAAATCGATCAGGGGATTGTCGCATCACAGGCTAATCCAATACAGGCGCAAGAGCTGATTTATCCCAAAAGGGATGAACAGCCGGAAACGATGCTGACTATTGCTGAGGCAATTACACAGTCCGATGAAAAAGGTTATGACAGTATACCTATTAATGAATCGGAAGGCAGGCTGTCTGCCGAATTTATTAACTTATATCCGCCGGGAATTCCGATTGTGGTACCCGGAGAAAAAATAGATTGCAAAATAATTGAATCGGTTAGATTCTGTCTCGATACGCGGCTAAATATTCAAGGCGTGGAAGACGGAAGTATAAGTGTGTTAAAATAAGATTACTTTTCAATGGAAAACGATTAATAATGATTAATAGAAGGAGAAAAATTATGAGAAAAACTAAAATAATCTGCACAATAGGACCATCCTGCGAAAGCGAAGAAAGGCTGAGAGAGCTTATGCTAGCAGGTATGAACGTTGCCCGTTTTAATTTTTCCCACGGAACACATGAGCAACATAAAGAAAAATTAGCTAAAGTAATAAAAGTGAGTGAAGAATTGAAACTCCCGATAGCAACACTTTTAGACACGAAGGGGCCGGAGATTCGTCTTTGCGATTTTAAGGACGGAAGAACGGAATTGGTAACCGGACAGTTATTTACTTTGACAACGGAAGAGGTGCTCGGAGATTCCAAGAGGGCATCCATTACATACAAGAACCTGAAAAACGATGTTGCGGTAGGAATGTCTATTCTTATCGATGACGGTCTGATTGAAATGATGGTAACGGATATAAAGGGTGAGGAAATAATTTGTACTGTGGTAAATGGTGGCCCCGTGTCAAATCATAAAGGGGTGAACGTACCGAATGCTATTTTATCCATGCCTTATATCAGTGATACCGACAGAGCAGATATTGTATTCGGCTGTAAGATGGGATATGACTTTATTGCGGCATCTTTTGTAAGAACAAAAGAAGATGTGTTGGAAATAAGAAAGATTTTGGAAGAACATCATAGTACGATGAAGATAATTTCCAAGATTGAGAATATGCAGGGAATTCAGAATCTGGAAGAGATTCTATCCGTATCCGACGGCATCATGGTAGCACGAGGCGATATGGGCGTGGAAGTGCCTCTTGAGGAAGTTCCCGTATTGCAGAAGCGGATGATCAAGATGGCAGAAGCGCAGGGCAAACATGTTATTACAGCGACACAGATGCTGGAATCCATGATAAAGAATCCGAGACCCACGCGTGCGGAGACTACGGATATCGCTAATGCTATCTACGACGGAACGACGGCAATCATGCTTTCGGGGGAAACCGCTGCCGGCTTATATCCGGTAGAAGCAGTAAAAACCATGGCAAGAATCGCGGAGCGTACCGAGAATGATATTGATTACGATTCGCGTATGAAGAGAAGAGTGAGATGCCTGGATCCTGATATTACGACGGCCATTTCCCATGCTACCTGTACGACAGCATCCGATTTGAATGCGTCAGCGATTATTACGGTTACTATGTCAGGGGTTACGGCAGAGATGATATCCAGGTATAAGCCGAAGTGTCCGATTATAGCTTGTGCGGTAAATCCGAGAGTCTGCAGGCAGCTTAATCTTTCATGGGGAGTAGTGCCCGTCTTGATTCAAAAAGAAGAGAGTGCGGAGAATCTGTTTGAGGAAGCATCTCATGCTGTAGAAAGAGCAGGGTATGTACAGAGAGGAGATATCGCCGTATTAACTGCCGGTGTACCCTTAGGTATTTCAGGGAATACAAATATGATACGTGTAATCGAGGTATAGGATTTCAATGGGCAAGTTTATCTGTTTTATGGGGAAAAGTTCTACAGGAAAAGATACTATTTTTCAAAGGCTGCTGGAAGACAAGGAACTTGGCTTGCTTACGCTGGTTCCTTATACGACAAGGCCAATCCGCGACGGGGAAGTAAATGGTGTGGAATATTTTTTTACCGATGAGGAAGGGTACCTCGAGCTGGCGGAGAGCGGTAAGATCATAGAAGAGAGAATCTATGATACCTATTATGGCCCATGGCGTTATTTTACGGTAGATGACGGAAGAATTGACTTAGAACATAAAAGCTATGCGGTCATCGGAACGCTGGAAGCATATAGCAAATTATGTGATTTTTTCGGAAAGGATAAGGTAGTTCCGATTCTCATCGAAGTGGATGACGGCGTAAGGCTTCAGAGGGCGTTTGACAGGGAAAAAAAACAGCCCCATCCCGGATATGAGGAAATGTGCCGAAGATACCTTGCCGATTGTGAAGATTTCAGTGAAGATAAAATAAGGAAAGCAGGAATAACCAGACGTTTTTACAACGATGACTTGGGAAGTTGCCTGAAAGACATTAAAAAATATATCATGGAAATAATATGAGCAGAAACCTGCAGAAGGAGGCAGACATGGATATAAAAGTAAATCAGATTCCAAATCCGATACCGCCAGAACCGGTCGAGAAACCGCAGTCCGCGGATGGTACTTTTAAGTTTACTCTTGTCAGCCATATCGAAGAGAAGGAGCTGCAGGCAAGGCTTACCACCCTCATGGAAGAGATTACGATGCAGGGCGAGAAGCTCTCCAAGCGCCGTGATGTAAGAGACATGAAAAAGTACCGTACCTTGATAAAGGAGTTTATGAATGAGGTAGTAAGCCACTCTCATTCATTTTCCAGGGAGAATTTTCTGGATAAAAGGGGACGGCACAGAGTATACGGCATAGTACGCTTGATTGATGAAAAGCTGGACGAGCTGGCCCAGGAATTGGTAAAAGAAGAAAAAGATAACTTGAGTATATTGAGCAAGATCGGAGAAATCAGGGGCTTGCTTCTGGATATATTTACTTGATGCCAGAGCTTAGGAAAAAAGATATAATTAATTAGAGGTTATATCGCAGTCGAACGGTCATAATCAGGATAAAGCGGGAGGTTCGGAATGGCAAAGTTTACGGATATTATCGGGCAGGAACAACTGAAAGAGCACTTGCAGAATGCTCTTAAATTTAATAAAGTATCCCATGCGTATATTATCAATGGGGAGAGAAGTTCCGGGAAAGAATTTATTGCCAAAATATTTACCGCTGCTTTGCAGTGCGAAAAGTTCCAGACATGGGGGGAGGATGTCCCTTTAAGCAATATTGAGCCCTGCGGTGAATGCCGTTCCTGTAAACAGATGGCAACAGGAAATCAGCCGGATGTTATTTATGTGACACATGAGAAGCCCGGAACGATAGGTGTAGAAGATATCCGCGGGCAAATCAACGGAAACGTTGCGATTAAGCCTTATAGCAGTTCACGTAAAATATATATTATTAATGAAGGCGAGAAAATGACGGTACAGGCACAGAATGCCTTGCTGAAAACATTGGAGGAGCCGCCGGAATATGCGGTAATTATTATTTTGACAACAAATGTGGAGTCTCTTCTTTCTACGATTCTCAGCCGGTGCATAATGCTGAATATGAAACCGGTCAAGGACACGCAGGTCAAGCGCTTTTTAATGGAAACGATGCAGGTGCCGGATTACAAAGCTGACATCTGTGTGGCCTTTGCCAGAGGAAATATCGGCAAAGCGAAGCTTCTTGCTTCCAGCGAAGAGTTCGAGCATGTAAAAGAAGAAGCGATTACGCTTTTAAAATATATTAATGATATGGAAATAAACGAAATTGTTGCGGCGATTAAGAAGATTGGCGAATATAAATTCGATGTAAACGACTATATGGACATTCTGGCCATTTGGTATCGGGATGTGCTTATGTTCAAGGCAACAAATGACGCAAATCACTTGATTTTTAGGGAAGAAATACAGTATATTAGAAAAGTAGCGGACAGAAGCACTTATGAAGGGATAGAAACGGTTATAAGCGCGCTGGAAAAAGCCAAGAACCGTTTAAATGCAAATGTAAACTTCGATTTGACCATGGAGCTTTTGCTTTTAACAGTGAAGGAGAATTCGTGACGATAGTTTGAAAGGAGAATAACTATTCAATGGTAAAAGTAATAGGAGTGCGTTTTAGGACGGCCGGAAAAATTTATTTTTTTGATCCCGGCCGCTTGAATATAAAAAAAGGTGAGCATGTCATTGTGGAAACCGCCAGAGGAGTTGAATACGGGACGGTCGTAGGAGATCCGAGAGAAGTGGAGGAAGAGAAGGTTATCCAGCCTTTGAAGCCGGTGCTTCGCGTTGCCACGGAAAAGGACAGCGAGCAGGAGGAAGCGAATAAAGCAAAGGAAAAAGAGGCTTTTAAAATATGCCTTGAAAAAATAAGAAAACATGAATTGGATATGAAGCTCATCGATGCGGAATATACCTTCGATAATAACAAGGTATTATTTTATTTTACCGCAGACGGGCGCATAGATTTTCGAGAACTGGTAAAGGATTTGGCGGCAGTTTTTAAGACGAGAATTGAACTTAGGCAGATCGGTGTCAGAGATGAGACGAAAATCGTGGGCGGCATCGGTATATGCGGACGAGCACTTTGCTGTCACACATACCTTTCCGAGTTCGTGCCTGTATCCATTAAAATGGCAAAGGAGCAGAATCTTTCCTTGAATCCGACTAAAATATCAGGGGTCTGCGGACGCTTGATGTGTTGTCTGAAGAATGAGGAGGATACTTATGAGGAATTAAACCGCAGGCTTCCTAATGTAGGTGATTATGTGACTACCGATGACGGTTACAAGGGAGAGGTACAGAGTGTAAACGTCTTAAGGCAGCTTGTGAAGGTAATCATTGAGAAAGATGATGAAAAAGAGATTCAGGAATATAAAGTAGGTCAGCTCAAGTTCAAGAGAAAGCATAAAAATACGAAGGTAGAGCTTACCGATGAACAGCTGAAGGAATTGGAGCAATTGGAAAAACAGGAAGGGAAATCTAAACTGGATGACAATTAATCTGAAAGAGAAGGAACGGCTGGATGAACTGCAGAGAAACGGCTATAAAATCATTCAGAACCCTGAAAAGTTCTGCTTTGGGATGGATGCTGTTTTATTATCCGGCTTTGTACGGGCAAAGTCGGGAGATAAGGTTCTTGACTTAGGCACGGGGACGGGAATTATTCCTATCCTTATGGAAGCAAAGACGAACGCCGCTCATTTTACAGGCTTGGAGATTCAGGAAGAAAGCGCAGATATGGCTATGAGGAGCGTGGCGCTTAATAATCTGCAGGATAAGATTTCTATTGTGCAGGGAGACTTAAGAGAGGCAGGGACGTTATTCGACGCTGCTTCTTTTGACGTTATAACATGCAATCCTCCGTATATGACTTCGCAGCACGGGTTACAGAATCCCGACGCTCCGAAAGCAATTGCTCGCCATGAGATATTGTGCACTCTGGAGGATGTGGTGGCTCAGGCGGCGAACCTGCTGAAACCGGGCGGAAACTTTTTTATGGTACACAGACCTTTTCGGCTGACCGAAATCATGGTGCTTTTGCACAAATATAAACTGGAACCCAAGCGCATGCAGCTCGTTTATCCGTATGTGGATAAGGAGCCTAATATGGTGCTCATTGAAGCGAACCGGGGCGGCAAGTCTCGCATTACGGTGGAAAAGCCGCTGATCGTATATAAGGAGCCGGGGGTTTATATGCCGGAGATATATGATATTTATGGATATTAATCATTAGAAGTCATATAAAAAAAAATAAAATACAGGTAGTTAACGGGAGAACAGCAGGAGGGAGTATGGCAGGATCATTATATTTGTGCGCGACACCAATTGGAAATCTGGACGATATGACACTCCGGGCAATTGATACGCTTAAGAGTGTGGATTTAATTGCGGCCGAAGATACGAGAAACAGCATTAAACTGCTGAACCATTTTGATATAAAGACACCGATGACGAGCTATCACGAGTACAACCGGGTAGAAAAGGGGCATTACCTTATCGGACAGATGCAGGAAGGAAAGTCGGTCGCTCTCATTACTGATGCGGGGACTCCTGCAATTTCCGATCCGGGAGAAACCCTGGTAATGCTTTGTCAGGAGGCGGGAATTACCGTGACCTCCCTTCCGGGAGCGGCAGCCTGTATTACAGCGCTTACATTGTCAGGATTGAGTACGAGGCGGTTTTGCTTCGAAGGCTTTCTGCCATCGGACAAAAGGGAGAAAAGAGATGTACTGGAAGAGCTTGCCCAGGAGAGCCGGACGATAATCATATATGAGGCTCCTCATCATTTGGTGAAAACCTTAGAAGAGCTCTATGAAGCATTGGGAGAACGAAAAATTACCATATGCAGGGAACTGACAAAGAAATTTGAGACGATTATGCCTATGACCATTGAAAGCGCGCTGGCCTTTTACAAGGAAAACGAACCGCGGGGAGAATATGTACTTGTCATACAGGGAAAAAGTATAGAAGAGAAGAAGGAGGAAGCAGCGTTAAGCTGGCAGGAAATGCCTCTTGAAGAACATATGAAGTATTATGAAGGACAGGGAGTCGATAGAAAGGAAGCCATGAAGCTTGTGGCTAAGGACAGAGGAATCGGGAAGCGAGATGTATATAATATGCTCCTAGAAAACAAATAAAATATGGATTTGGCTTAAAAACCGGACACAGATACCGCAGGAGGGAACGCTATGGGAATATTGGACAGCGTCAGTACAGGAATGAAGGGCTTTGACAAAGCGATAGACATGCTCCGCTTAGGAGATAATGTGGTGTGGCAAGTAGACTCTATTGAGGATTATTGCTATGTAGTCGCGCCTTATATCGAACAGGCGAGGAAGGATGAGCGCAACATTATCTACTTTCGTTTCGGAATGCATAGGCAGGTAGTGGAGGACCTTACCGGTATCAAAGTCTACGAGCTGAATCCGGATATGGGATTTGAAGGCTTTGCTACTATGATTCACCGAATTATTGGAGATGAGGGAGTAAAAGCCTTTTATGTTTTTGACTGTTTAACGGAACTGCTGGCTTTCTGGTATTCCGATTTGATGACAGGGAACTTTTTTCGAGTGACCTGTCCTTATCTGTATGAGTTGGATACAATTGCTTATTTTGCAATAAAACGAAACGTACATACATACGATACGATTGCGACTATTCGAGAGACAACGCAGCTTTTATTAGATGTCTATAATATAAACGAACGTTTTTATATTCATCCGCTCAAAGTATGGCAGCGATATTCGCCCACTATGTTCTTCCCCCACTACATCGATGGGGATGAGGTAGAGCCTATTACGGCCAGCGCACAGGCGGCGGAGCTCTTTTCTAATTTTAACTGGACAGAAGAGAGGCTGGACTACTGGCATGTGACGATCAATAAAGCGAGAGAAGCGCTGGAGTGCGGAGAAGAAACACAGGAGGCAATGAAAGGGCTTCTTATTGATCTGCTGGTCGGAAAAGAATCTCGAATGAGAGACATGTGCATGCAGTATTTTAAGCTGTCCGATATCGTGAAGATCGCCGGAAGGGAGATTGGAACCGGATTTATCGGCGGTAAAAGCGTGGGTATGCTTCTTGCAAGAAGAATTATCACGAGAAGCGATGAAAACAAAGCATATTTTAAACCGCTTTTAGAATCGCATGATTCCTTTTATCTCGGTTCGGATATTTATTATACTTATATCGTGGAAAACGGATGGTGGCAGCTTAGGACGAGGCAGAAATCCGAAGAAGGGTATTTTACATATGCGCAGGAATTAAAAGAGAAATTGCTCGAAGGTAAATTCCCCAGGATTGTTAAGGATGAGTTCATGCAGATGTTGGAATACTATGGTCAGTCGCCTATTATCGTGCGTTCCAGCTCTTTGTTGGAGGATAACTTCGGCAATGCATTTGCAGGGAAATATGAAAGTGTATTCTGCGTGAATCAGGGAAGTCCGGAAGAGCGTTTAACGGCGTTCATGGACGCCGTGCGCGTAGTTTATGCCAGCACGATGAACGAAGATGCCTTGTACTACAGGAAGAACAGGGGGCTTGCGGACAGGGATGAGCAGATGGCGATACTCGTGCAGAGGGTTTCGGGAGATTATTACGGAGATTACTTCTTTCCCCATACAGCCGGTGTCGGCAATTCTTCCAATTTGTATGTGTGGGATAAGGATGTAGATATGGAAGCGGGAATGCTCCGCCTCGTATTCGGCTTAGGCACGCGGGCTGTGGACAGGATAATCGGCGATTATGTGAAAATTGTTACTTTGGATGACCCTATGAGGCAGCCGCTTATCGGCTATGGTGAGGCCCAGAAGTACTCACAACACAACATGGATGTGTTAAATCTGAAGGAAAATAAGCAGGAAACAATAAGCGTGAGCAAGGTAACCGGCTATGATATTAGGGCAGATAAGAGTCTATTCTGGGTACGGGATTTCGAAACGGAGAGAAGGCTGAGCGAGATTGGCCGAGATACTTCCTCCATTCCCCCTATTTTAAACTTTAAGAAGCTATTGAAGGAAACGGATTTTCCGGAGGTAATGAAGCGAATGCTGTCTCTTCTCTCGGAAAAATATGATTATCCGGTGGATATAGAATTCACGGCGAACTTTAATAAAAAAGGAGAATTCCGCATTAATCTTTTGCAATGCCGCCCGTTACAGACGAGGGGGTTGGGCAAGACGGTAGATATGCCTGAAAAAGTGGACGAGGGAAAGTGCCTGTTTTATTCCCAAGGTAATTTTATGGGAGGAAATGTCAGACTTCCTATCGAATATATTGTCTATGTGAGCGTAAAGGAATATCTGGAACTAAAAGAGCAGGATAAATATGATATTGCAAGGCAGATTGGATTATTGAACCAGGCGCTGAAAGGTAAGAACGCTATGCTGATGGGGCCCGGAAGGTGGGGAACGACAACTCCTTCACTCGGAGTGCCCGTGCATTTTACGGAACTTATGCATATGGCGGCAATTTGTGAAATTGCCTATAGCGAAAAGGGTATTATGCCGGAATTATCTTACGGAAGTCATTTTTTTCAGGATTTGGTGGAATCCGGAATTTTTTATGCGGCTCTTTTCGGCAGCAGGGAAAACGTGATCCTGCACGAAGAAAAAATATTGAAGGAGGAGAATATCGCGAAGGAAGTAATCGGTGAAGATAATGCGGTGAATACAAATGTAATCCACGTGATCAGGACCGAAGGACTGGAGCTGTATTCCGATATTATTAGCCAGAGAGTTCTTTGCTCATAAAAACCAGTTGACAAATGAAGACGTGGATAATATACTTTGAATATCAAAGTATTTTTAAAAAGTTATGTATCGTTAAAGGAGACATTAAAATGTTAGAAAGAGTAAAAGAGATTATTCAGGAACAATTGAGCTTAGACGGGGTCGATATTACGGAACAATCATCCTTCAAAGATGATTTGGGAGCAGATTCCCTCGATTTATTCGAGTTGGTTATGGCTTTTGAAGAAGAATACGGCATCGAGATTCCTTCCGAGGACTTGGAGAAGATTACGACGGTCGGCGCTGTAATTGAATATATGAAGAGCAAGGGCGTAGAAGCATAAGATGGAGACGAGAATAACCCGATTATTGGGAATCAAATATCCGATTATTCAAGGGGGTATGGCATGGGTTGCGGAATATCATCTCGCGGCGGCTGTATCCGAAGCCGGGGGCTTGGGACTGATAGGAGCAGCAAGCGCCCCTCCCGAGGTTGTAAGAGAGCAAATCCGCGAAGTGAAAAAGCTGACGGATAAGCCGTTCGGTGTGAATGTCATGCTTTTAAACCCGAATGCCGAAGAAGTGGCAAAAATCGTTGTGGATGAGGGAATAAAGGTAGTGACGACAGGAGCCGGCAATCCCGGCAAATATATGGAAATGTGGAAAAACGCAGGCGTGAAAGTGATTCCCGTGGTTGCCAGCGTAGCCATGGCAAAACTGATGGAACGTGCTGGTGCGGA